>JAPKBI010000165.1 GCA_028823475.1 Halioglobus sp.
GCCGCATTACAGCGCGGTTATACCGTGCGAGCATTGGCGCGCAACCCGGCCAAGCTCGCACAGTTTGGCAGCCGTATCACCATCATCACAGGTGATGCCCGCGACCCCGCCGTGATCCGCGAACTACTGCAAGGCAGTGATGCCGTTATCAGTGCATTGGGGCCGGTAAAAGCGGATGGTGATGCGTCACGGTTTATTAATACGACGGTGACTCGCAATGTGCTGGAGACAATGCCGTCAGAAAATATTTCCCTGTATATCGCAGTATCCGGCGCCGCAGTCGTAATGCCCGGCGACGACCGTAATCTACTGGGTTGGTGGATACGAACACTGGCGCAAATTGGCCTGCACAGTGCCCTGCAGGACAAACAGGCAGAGTATGCCCTGCTGGCAGCAAGTCGCGTTGATTGGACGCTGGTGCGCTGCCCGCTGATAGAGTCTGAACCGTTCGATTCGTCACCGCTGGTATCACTGAAAACACCGCCAGCGTTTCGCTTGCGCGCCGGTGAGTTGGCGCAGTTTATGCTGGAACAGTTGGACACTCGCGACTTTATTCGACAAGGTCCCTTTCTCGGAAGTCGCGAGCCCGGCCTCTAGCGCCAAACAACGGACAGACAGATTGTCTACTTTGCCTATCCTTGCACTAAATCGAGGTGTTGAAAGTCTACAGGCATTTTTTCCATCGTGTGAGGTGTAACGGGAAATTAACATTGGCGCACAACAACAACATGTTTAATATGGGAGTCCCAATCGTGTGCTCTAAAGGCCAAAAAATAATGCGAATCATCATTGATACAGACCCCGCTATGGGGACACTTGGCGGCGATCCAGAGGATAGTTTTGCCATTATGCTGGCACTCAATTCTCCCGAGGTTACCGTCGAAGGTATTACCGTCGTGCAAGGCAATGTTCCGGCGGAAAAGGGCTACTCTAACGCCCACCACCTTCTCAGCTTGTTGGACCGCCAGGATGTGCCTCTGCGAAGAGGGTGTCTGAGGCCGATGAATGCGCAAAGAACCACACAAATCACGTTTCTCGAGCAGCGCTATGCGACGCAGCAAATCACTCCAATGCTAGAACCGAAAGGCGCAGATGCCGATGCGGTTTCATTCCTGATCGACACCGTACTGTCCAGCCCCGGCGAAATCACTCTGGTGACTATCGGGCCGCTCACCAATGTAGCAACAGCAATACACAAAGCACCCGAGTTTGCCTCTGCACTCAAAAATATTGTCATGATGGGCGGCACCGCCGAATGTGCAGGCAATATAGCGCCGGCGGCGGAGTTCAATTACTGGCAGGACCCAGACGCCGCAGACATTGTCTTTCGGTCGGGGGCTGACCTGACCATGGTAGGCCTCGATGTCTGCCATCAAACCCACCTGTACCCCTCACAGGTTGAGGAATGTGCCAGCCATGGCACGCCACTAGGCCTGTTTGTACAGGAATCCTCGGCGCCCTGGTTTCAGATAATGGGGGGAGGTTCTGAATCGGGCTCTCTGCACCTGTATGACAGTCTTGCAATGGCGGTAGCCATGGATACGAGCCTAGTCACGCTGGAGGACTCGTATGTAGAAATGGAGGTGGGGGCTGGCCCAGCCCAGGGAATGAGTGTTTCCTACCACAAACCCTTTCAGCGCATGCTCTTTAATCGTCCAGACATTAACGCCAAGGTTGCCTTAGCTGTTGAGGTGGACAGGTTTACTCAATTATTTCGTGAGAGAGTGTTGGGACTGATGGCCGGAGAGTAAAGTGCGGGGCAAGGTGCTTGCATCGCGCCCACTAGATCACTTCTCTTTTCGCTAAAGGATCCGCAATCCATCCTTCCAGCGCATCAGATCCCTCTGGCTCACCGTAGTTCCTGTTCCGCTGTAACCACGACCAAGCGGCCTGCACCGCGCACAGAAGCGCATCAAGACTGTCTCCGGAAGGATCTTCAGCCAAGTGCAATGGTGCGGTCACCTCAAGGCCATAAGCCGTTTTCAGTGCGCCGCATGATAGCCCCTGCAAAATTTGCAGTCTGGCATCATGGAGCGCTGCAGTTTGCTTCTTCTTGGTATCATTCTTATAACTTTTCCTGCCAATAATATAGCGCGCCAAAACGCCCGGATAAGCCTCCACGGCAATGCGTTGCGGGTCTCCTTGCTGTAACCCAGGAACGGTCACCTCGGCCGCAATCAGCCTAGGGACTCCCTCAAAGAACATCTTGGCCACGGGAACACCGTACAGTTTTTGTGGGCTGATTGAACCGGCACGTTTGTCTGTTTCACGACGATGCTCCTTGTCGCCGAACGCTCTCCCCACTCGATAGCCATTCAGCGCGTCCACGAAGCCTTCCCTGCCGAGGTTCACAGCATGAGACACGTAACCGTGCCAGGTCCCGGGCCAGCCCGCGGTGTCAATAAATCGCCTCGCCTGCCCAAAGGGAAAATCCATACCGGCAATCCATGGCCCTGGCTGCCGCAGCATTGCCTCATAGCCCTCAAAGTTCGGCCAACGCATCAGCGTGCCGACCGACAAGGAGGAACCCACAAGCGTACACTCTAGGCAGGTGATCGGCTTCCTTGACGATGGGCTACTGGTAAAGTCAATTCCGTATATCTTCATAGCGCTACGCCTGAATTTCTGCAAAAAAGTAAAACGTTGCCCAGGACAGGCAGTCTACGTGATCCCACCTCGGCTAATCTGCGTATGTTGCAATTAGTTACCTTAGTAATCATGCAGTAGGCGGGCATCCCGGGCAACAGTCCAGTTCCTTTTGTGCCTGTGCCCATCGACATTGGGCATAACAGGCAGAGCGTGTCGCCTGCCGTTAAAGACTCTGTGTGACCATGGCTATTTAGCCCTCATGAGAATGTGACAAACCAACGCCAACAGGAAAACGCACTATGCCCGAAGGACCAGAAATTCGCCGTGCTGCCGACGCGATTGCCGCTGTGCTGGAGGGCTGCACCGTAGACACAGTGAAGTTTGGCGTCCCGCGTCTGCGTCGCTATTCAGCGCAACTGCGCGGCCATCAGGTCATTAACATCGAAACTCGTGGCAAGGCGCTGCTGACGCATTTTGAGCATGGCTACAGCATCTATTCCCACAATCAGCTGTACGGCGTTTGGCGAGTGATTCGCGGGCACAAGCTGCCCAAGTCGAACCGGTCTATGCGGTTGCTGCTCCAAACGTCGACGCACAGCGCAATTCTCTACAGCGCATCAGATATCAGTGTATGGCCCACTGCCGAACTGATGGCACATCCCTTCCTTGCAAAAATTGGTCCCGATATCATGGACCGCTCGCTAACCTGGCGTGATATCGCACAGCGCTTGCAAGAACCGGGTTTTGTCCGCAAGGAGCTTGCTGCGCTGTACCTCGACCAAAAGTTTCTCGCTGGCAATGGTAACTACCTGCGCTCTGAGATCTTGCACGACGCGCGCCTGCATCCAAGGGCTCGCCCCAGCGAATTGTCGCGCGGCGACATTGGCCGACTGGCACGCAGCACCCTAACGTTGAGCCGGCGCAGTTATGAAACCGGCGGCATCACGCTCGCGCCTCGTCTTTCCAACGCTCTGAAAGCCCAAGGACTGAGCCGCAACCAGCGTCGATTTTATGTGTTCGGTCGTGCCGACTATCCCTGTTATCACTGTGGAGACAGCATCGAGCGCCATGAAATTGGCAGCCGACGTCTATACCATTGCCCCAGTTGCCAGCCACCGGGACACTCGCGATAGCGCGTCGTGCGCTCAAATATCATCCAATCTTCGGTAATATCCGTAACCATTAGCACCCCTTATCGCAATAATGGAACCGTGCCGAATGGCTGTCGATCACGAAAAAATACGGCGCCTTCTGGGCGAAAAGGAAAAGTCCACCGACCATGGCCTAGGGGCTAAATCACTGCGCCGGGCGCTCTCAGGTGATGTTCCTAAAACTCTCACGCCCTATGAATGGGAGCAGTGGTACGCCGACCACGGCGTTCCAGAGGGCCATCTGGCGCCAGAAGAAGAACAGATCACATCGACACTCGATAAGACACCGATGTATGCCACTTGGCTAGGCCGGGCCGGCTTGCTGCCATTCGTTGGCCTACTGCTCGCGCTATACATCGACGCTCAACACCAGCCTCTATGGGCAAACGCCTTGGCCAGCTATACTTTCGCTATTATTTGCTTTCTGGTCGGTGCGTGGTGGGGCATGGCTCTGATCCAGCGCAACCCAACAACACTGGTTTTCAGTAACGGTATCGTGTTGGTCGCATTTTTTGGTCAGATGCTGCTATCGACAGCCGGCTTCTTTATGCTCGGTGCCTGTCTATTTATTGCGACGGTTATCGTCGAGCGACGCCATGCTTTGTTCAAACCACAGCCGCTGTACTACGCGCGCCTGAGGCTGCAACTGACGCTGGTAGCAAGTATCTCGCTGGTACTTGCTGCCATGCTACTGTGAGATGCGTTATTGCGTTTCGACACGTCGCTTAAAAGGTTGCGACGTACGCAGAGATATTTTCCATATCGCTGGGGCTCAATTGCGCCGCTTGGCTCCACATAAGCGCGCTCTGAGGCCCCAATGTCTCGCCTTTTCCGTAGCGCTGTAGCTTACCTAAAATAACATCGGCACTCTGACCGGCCAATTGAGGGCCAACACCGCCGCCGCCATTTGGCCCATGGCAGGCCACACATCCGGCGTAAAGACCTTTACCTAACTCCGCGGGCGACGCCACTGCTTTCGCTGCCGCCTGTGCTTGTGCTATCGCCACGACGCCGCCATTCGACTTCTCGTACTCCTTATAGCACTCACCATAACAGGCACTGATAGACGCTTTTTCTCGGCCATTGTGCTGCATGCCCCAGACCGAAAGGCTGAATGCAAACACCGTAAATAAGATGATATTAATGGTAGAGGTATTCACTTTACATACTCCAAGCTATTGAGCCAAATTATACGTCTGCTGATACTAAGCGGTTCTGTCCGCATTAAATAAAAAGCACTCTTAATGATCGCTATTATAACCATTATGAAGGGAGACTAACGCGAGATCCGTAAAGCCGGAGCACAATACCGCTTCAGACCCGCTCCCCGCTCAACGAGTTGAACGGCGACAACTGATGCCCCCGCCCGCTCCAGGAGCGGAATATTTGCTTGAGTCATTGCTGTTATCAAGCGGGCGCATGTTGCCCAATCGCACAACGGCTGTCAATTCGTCTCAGCCCTCGTTCGCTTTGCAGCACTGCCGTGCTAAGCAGCATCGACTGCGTTGCCGATAAAAGGCCGAACTCGCAAAGCAATATCGATACGATGCGATAATTGACGACTGTCACGCAATAACCCAAACTACACCC
>JAPKBI010000166.1 GCA_028823475.1 Halioglobus sp.
AACATAAATTTGACAGAGATCGCCTGCAAGCCTTTGGCTTTTATGCTGGAATAACTGAATTTTTAGCCGAGGCTCGAAAGCTTTTCACATTGGTCGTGATTACGAATGGACCTGAGTATTCACAGATACCTAAAGTAGAGGCGGTCAATCTGGCAGCGCATGTCGATCACATCATTATTGGTGGTCAGGAGCCTGAGCAGAAGCCTGCACGTTCGATATTCGACAAAGCGCTTAAACTTGCCGGTTGCGAAGCACATGAGGCTATTCACGTAGGCGATAGCTTGGCCGCAGACATTGCCGGGGCGCACAATAGCGGCATCACTTCTGTGTGGATTCAGCACCAACAATCACTGGATGCTGAGCTTGGTATTAATCCTAGCCATACAGTAATACATCCGCGTGAAATATCGGCGTTGATTCGGGCGTTACATCCCGATTAAACGCGTGATAGTTTGGCGCGGATGTCTTGCTCTACCATGTACAAAACCGGCAGCAGCACGAGGGAGACGAGTCCGCCAAACACCACGCCCCAAGCCATACTCATTACCATCGGGGTAATATAGCTGTTTTCACCCATGATGCCATAAGCAGTGGGGAACAGGCCGACGGCCGTGGTGACTGAGGTGATTAAAATAGGCCTGAAGCGGCGATGGGCTACGTCGGCCACGTCAGTCACTGATAGCGGCACGCCACGCATTTTGCGTTCCTCGTTCATGGTGTGCAGCAGCACCAGTGAGTCATTGACTAATACCCCCACCAGTCCGATTACACCTGTTATTGCCATCATCCCTACGGACAAGCCCTGCAAGCTGTAACACAGCACGACACCCACAAGGCCAAAGGGTATACACAATATAATCAGTAGAGGCTGTGATATGGAATTGAACAGGATGACCAGCACGGCGAAGATTGACAACAAACAGATAAAAGCGGCTGTCTCTAGGTCTCCAATCGCTTCAGCCTGTTCTTCCATTTCGCCCCCTTGATGCAGACGCAGTTGGGGATAGATTTCGTTCCAACGCTGTAGCGCAATCCACTGTGCAAGTTCCGTATTGATCTGTTGCACACTGGTTTGGTCAGAATCAATCTCACCGTACACAGTGACTGTGCGCTTGCCCAGATAATGTTTGATATCTGCTTCACCCGGATGCAACGAAAAACGCGCAACAGCGTTGAGGTAAATAGCCTGACCGTAATCATTCACCACGGCTAGGCTTTCTAGCGTTTGTAGTTTTCCCGCTGCAGATAGTGGAAGTTGCAAGCGGTAACTCACGCGTTCATCCAGCGTCTGTAATTCATCGACTACCAGGCCATCCACGGCGATTTGCATTGCAGTAATCAGGTGCTCCATCGTCAAGCCTCGCGCTTTCAGGAGCGCGTGATTGACCTCCAGTTCAATAACATCCTTGCCTGGATTAGAGCTAGTCCAAGTGCTCGTAACGGCAGTATGACTACGTAGAAAATCGCCGATACGGTCTGCCACGTCGTAGCGTTCATTGCCGCTGCTGATCACTTCAACCTGAACCGGCTTGCCGACAACGGGAACGTCGGTCTGCGCTTGCACCACCAGCGACTTAAAGCCCGGTTGTTGTGCAGCCCAACCCTGAATTTCTGTTATAACGTCATAGGTATTAGTGCCCCCCGAACGTCGTCCCAACGGTTCCAGCTGAACTGACACCAAGGCCCACGCGTGGTTGCGCCCTTCGGTAGCACCATAAAAATCCGTATCGTGATGACCAATCTGGCTGGTAATAGCGAGTAAGTCTTCGGCAACTACAAACCCGCGAAGGTCTTCTTCCAGTTGTGCCACTTTTGCCACCGTTTCTTCGAAGCGGCTGCCCACTGGCAGTTCGACTTTGATATGCACGGTATCGATATCGATGTCTGGAAATAGGCTGAACTTGATCGTGAAGGCACCTAGTGTGATAACAGCGATAAACATGACTAAAAACAGTGTCAGTGTGCGGTAACGATGCCGTAACCAGACATTGATTGTGCGATGATAAAAGGTATGCAAACGATCAAACGCAGGGCGCTTTGGATCTTTCAGGCGCAGAGGGACGCTGGCCAGATGGCTGGGCAGCAGGCACAGACTTTCAAACAGAGAGGCACACAGTAATATGATGACACTGGCAGGAAGAAACCACATAAATTCGCCTCCGATACCGCCTAGGAACAACAGTGGTGCGAATGCCAGCATGGTAGTCAGGGCACTGAAAATGACCGGCTGAGACACCTGCCCGGCGCCCTGGATGCTAGCCTCATTACGGCCCATGCCGGTGCTGCGCAATCGCTGCGTATTTTCGCTGACCACGACTGCGTCATCTACCAGTACGCCCATAATTAAAATGATGGCCGTTAAGCTCATGGCATTGATGGTCACATCAATCGATGCCATCAGCAGGAAAGCGAGGCAGACTGCAAATGGAATGCCCAGAGTCACCCATAGGGCGAAGCGCACTTGCAAGAAATAGCACAACAGCAGTAACACGGACATGAGCCCCAGCAACGCGTTGCCTCCAAGTACATCCAGCATATTGACCGTTAGCCGTGAAATATCTGCCACCATCACTAATTCCACACCCTGCGGCAGCGACACGCTGTCGACGAACGCGCGCACGTTAGCCGCTGTATGAAGCTCATCAGAAAGGGTTTTTTTACGCGCCTGGAGAGCAATGCTTAAGCGGCCATTGACCCGAGTTTGTACGTCCCAATTTTCGTAGTCACTCACAAACGTCGCCACATCTCGCAGCAATACGGTGTTGCCGGGCACTCCGGAGCGCACCACAACCGTTTCTATCTCACGCGGATCACGGAACTGGCCTATAGCAATGATATTCTTTTCTGTTATGAATGAGTCGATAGCGCCGCCACTGTCACGGCGGTTGCGCGCGCGAATCGCGGCGATAATTTCGTCATGGCTGATACCTAATTTCGCCAATTTTCCGGAGTCCAACATGATGCGCACTTCTGGTCGACGGTAGCCCCGCTTTTCGACGCTGGCGATACCATCTACCTCACGCAGGCCATCGGCCACATTGCGCGCCACATCGCGCAACAACGCCTCGGGTACGTCACCGGTTACATGCACCTCCATCACTGGCGTGACCAAGGTTGAAAGCTCTTCAATCGTGGGCTTTTCCAGTAGGTCCTGCGGCAAACGCGTAAAAGCACGGTCCACAGCCCGTTGAATATCGCGCATGATCTCCTGCTTGTCTGCAGCATCCAGATCAAGATTAAGGGTGATAACCGATAGGTTTTCCATACTGTTGGAGTAGATCTTTTTAATGCCTTCTACTTCCAGTAATTCTTCCTCCAGTGGCAGGGTTATGGCGAGCTCAATCTCTTCCGGCCCTGAACCGGCCTTGATGGTGGTGATGTTGACCACGCCCATATCCACCGCTGGGTTGTACTCGTAACGCATGTCGGCGATGGTAAGGAAGCCTATGGCAAACACCATCACCATGATCATGGTGACCACCAATGGCCTATCGACGAACCAGCGGGTAAGTTGTCGCATAACGACTAATCTCCGCTCCGGATATTGACGGTCGTACCGTCCAGCAGCAGCTGCTGTCCGCTGGTAACCACTAGATCGCCCGGTGCAATCCCGTCAAGAATATGTAGCCGGTGGCCAAATCCTGCGGCTAGCAATGGCTCGCGCAGTCGCGCAACGCTGCGCTGTGCGTCTTCCTCCACAATGAACACCACGCGTCGACGATCTCGGTCCACTAGTGCCGACTCTGGTAGCAATAAGACATCGGGTATGTTGATGCCCTCGAGAACAGCTGTTGCGGTCATGCCGGGTCGCAAGGCGTCGGTTTCATCAGTCAAAATAAGCTTCACTGGGAAGTTGCCTGTATCGGGGTCTGCACTGACACCCACCCACTCTATGCTGGCCTGGAATTCTCTGCCAGCCAGTCCAGAGGCGATGACCCGTGCTTTGCCTCCGGCCCGAATATGACGGATATCGGCTTCGCTGACCCAGGTATGTACACGCAATCGCTGCATCGCCTGCAGGGTAATGAGGCTGGCGCCGACCATTACAGCCTCTCCTACTTCTACGGCTTGTATATCGACTAGACCGGCCGTGGGACTAAAAATGCGGGTATCGGCGAGTTCGCGCTCAGCCAGCTGCCGGCTGACCAGCGCCTGCTGGTAAGTTGCTGTGGCTGCATCGACTGCCAGTTGTGCGTTATCGAGCACTTCCTCAGAAATAGTCTCCTGTTCGGAAAGGTTGCGCCGCCGCTGCAGCTTCAGTTGCGCTTCTTCGAGCGCGGCTCGGGTGCGATTGACCTGCTGTTCTGACTGCTGCAGGGCCAACTGACGTTTCTGCGGGTCCAGCTCCAACAGCAACTGTCCCGCTTCAACCGGGTCCCCCTCGCTGACATGCACTGCCTGTACTTTGCCAGACAGTTCTGCAGCGACATTTACTTCTTCCAGCGCCTCCACGACACCAAAGGTGCGTATGCTGCCCTGCCACACTTGGATGTTGAGTTCTTGCACCGTAACGTCCACCACCGGTGCAACAGTGGGCTCTTCTGATGCGGGCGCAGGCGCCTTTGAGCAAGCGACAAGTGCCAATGGTAAGACGATCAGGAGCCGTGAGCGCAAGGATGTAGACCAGGTATTACCCTGCGCTCGATGGGCATAGCTTCTAAATATCATTGATCTGGTGGTCAACGCTACTTCTCCTGCCTGACGGTTATCTTATCGCCCGTGTATCGTAACGCTTGATGGCAAAGAGTCCACCCAATAAAAAGATTATCATCGGGCAAGAGCGCAGTAGTCCTCCTCGAGGTGCCCAGTGGTAGGCCTGAGTGGGCGCGCCCTGATTACGTCAGTTGTTGTGCGATATTCAACGCTGTCTCAGGATGTGAGCAGGCACTTGTGAGTGTATTTATTCTTATGCTGGCGTCACGGTGATAGATCGGTAAGGTATTATTGACCGTTTTAGTCATATATTCACCGTTTTAGTCGTCATAATATTAAGCTTCTTACATATAATTTAGTGTAAAGTAAATTTACGCTGTTATCCTCAGGCGCAAAGACTTAAATGCAATGCACTAGGTTTCAATAGGCCTATTGCTAAACCTCACCCGCAGAAGGTAGAGAACTATGAAAGGCTATCAAATTTTTACATTACGCAAAACTGCCCTCGCAGCAGCCCTGTCACTCGCGGCCGCGCCGACTCTGGCCCAACTGGTGCTAGAGGAGGTGGTTGTCACCGCCCAAAAGCGCTCAGAAAATGTACAGGATATTGCTGCCACGGTTAACGTGATCACCGGTAAGGACATTGAGAAGTACCAGTCATTTGACTTCAGTTC
>JAPKBI010000167.1 GCA_028823475.1 Halioglobus sp.
GTATTACGACCGCTGTGCACCAAACGCTTGCAAAAAGCGATTGATGTCGGGCTTTGCTCGCCAACCTGTTCTGCTAACGCAAGTGCTGTTTCGAGGGCTTCGCCCTTGCCGACCACTTCTTCTACCAGGCCAATACGTTCCGCTGTAGAAGCATTGACACGCTCACCGCAGAGAATCATACGCTTTGCCCAACCCTCGCCCACCAACCATGACAAGCGCTGAGTTCCTCCCGCACAGGGCAACAAGCCGACCTTCGCCTCCGGCAACGCCATTTGCGCTTGTTCCTCAGCGATACGAATGTCACAAGCCATTGCAACTTCCAGGCCCCCACCCATGGCAAACCCATTGATCGCAGCAATGGATACTCCCCGAAAGTCTGCCAGGGCCTCAAATGCTTCTCCGAAAAACTGCGCCATATTGCCGGCAGTTAGCGGGTCCCCATCGGCGAACAGCTTAAGGTCTGCGCCGGCGGAAAAGAACTTTTCCCCCGCACCGGTCAATACCAGTGCATACACTTTTTTTTCGTCGTTCAACTTTTCCACTAAACTTTTAAGCGCCGGCAAGCTCTCTGTGTCCCAGGTATTTGCACCAGGATTGTCTATCGTAATCAGGGCCGTATGGCCCCGTAGTTCTACTTTCAATTTCTCTGATGTACTTAAACTCACTTGATAACCTCCAGTGCTCCATCCATTAACAGTCTACGGGAAACAATCACCCGCATGATTTCATTCGTACCCTCCAGAATCTGATGTACGCGAGTATCGCGAACATGACGCTCCATCGGATATTCTTTTATATAGCCGTAGCCACCAAACAATTGCAGGGCATCGTTACAGACATTGAATCCTACGTCGGTAGCAAAGCGCTTCGCCATCGCGCAATAGGTGGAGGCCTGGGAGTCCTTCGTATCCAGTTTATGGGCTGCGAGGCGCACCATCTGTCGCGCGGCCACGAGTTCGGTGAGCATGTCAGCCAATTTAAATTGGGTCGACTGAAAATCTGCAATCGCGGTATCAAATTGTTTGCGTTCACGAACGTAAGCCGCGGCCTCTTCTAACGCTTGCTGAGCCGTGCCAACACTACAGGTGGCAATATTAATGCGGCCACCGTCTAAGCCTTCCATCGCAATTGCAAAGCCCTGACCTTCAGCTCCCAGCCGATTGGCGACAGGCACCCGCACCTGGTCAAAGGTGATCGAACGCGTAGGCTGTGCATTCCAACCCATCTTGTCTTCCTTCTTGCCATAGGAAATGCCGGCGGCATCGGCAGGGATCAGCAGCGCTGAAATGCCCTTTGGGCCACCGTCCCCGGTACGCAACATAACCACAAGAACCTCGGTGTCCCCGGCCCCTGAGATAAAAATTTTGGTGCCATTAACGATGTAATCATCGCCCTCTCGTACCGCACGAGTTACCAATGAGGCCGCGTCCGAACCTGCACCCGGTTCGGTCAAGCAATAAGACGCAAGCTTAGTTCCCATAACCAGGTCCGGGCACCATTGCTCGATCACCCCGTCAGTACAGTACTTGCCCACCATACTGGTCGCCATGTTGTGAATAGTGAGAAACGCTGCAGTCGCAGTGCAACCCCTGGCCAGCTCCTCGACAATCATACTGGCATCGAGACGACTCATACCCAGACCACCGGCAGCCTCCGGGGCATACATACCCATAAACCCCAGCTCTCCTGCCTGACGCAGTGCGTCTTTAGGAAAAATCGACTGTGCATCCCAAGCAGATGCGTTGGGTGCCAGTGCGCCCGCTGAAAATGCTCGTGCGCTGGCTACAAAGGCGTGTTGATCTTCTGTCAGGGAAAAATCCATACTTGTCTCCTTGGATAAGCGTAGCCGCTTTAAAATCTTCCCATCACAGAACTGAAGAGCTCGTCATCCGAGGGGATGACCTTGTTGACCGCTAACGGTTTGGAAACCCAGGTCTCGTTAATCAGGTCTCGCCAGGTAATATTGTGGTTGATACCATTACCACCCCATGAACCGCAGCCAAGGGAGAAGGTCTGGCGCATTCCGTTCCAGACGTTACCGCTGTTCGACGCGGACTGCGGCTGGTTGACCATCACCCGCGACGTGCGGGTGGCCATCGCCAGCTTCATGATATTGTGTTCATCGTAGGAGTAGATACCACAACTGTGACCCTGACCCTGGTAGGCTTGGATGCTATTGGTTAGCTCGATGGCCTCATCAATATTCCTAACCTTGTAAAGGGCCATGGTGACCGTTAGCTTCTCGCCAGAGAATGGGTAGTCCGGGCCAGTGCCGGTTTCCGGTACGATCAGAAACTGCTTGTCTTCAGGCAGCTCGATCCCAGCCTGAGCGGCGATGCTGACAGCATGCTGAGCCACGATGCCAGGGTTTAGGTGGCCGTCATGCCACAAGACGCGCTGCAACTTCTCCTTGTCTTCGCCCTCAATGACATAACCTCCCGCGTGCTTGAGCTTCGCTAAAAACTCATCATAGACCGACTCAAACACGAGTACAGAATTGTCCGAAGAGCATGACGCTGCAAGATCCAGCGTTTTCGAAATGCGGATTTTGTCAGCAGCTTCATCGAGGTCGGCAGAATCATCAACCGTGATGACGGCGTTACCGACGCCCACACCAAGAGCTGGGGTGCCGGAAGAATAGGCTGCACTCACCATGGCCGCACCGCCAGTCGCCAGAATGCGGTCGCACTGCCGCATCAGCTCATTGGTCTTGTCCAGCGAGGGAACATCGATACTCTGCACCAGGTCTGCCGGCCCACCCATAGCCACGATAGCCTCGCGCATATAGTCGCAAATCTTCTTATTCGTCAGCTTAGCGCGGGGATGCGGTGCCACGATGATGGCGTTGCGACCCTTGACCGCAGAGATGGCCTTAATAACCGGCGTCGCTTCTGGGTTAGTGGACGGTGACAATGCCCCGATGACGCCTACTGGCTTCGCGATCTTCACAATGTTGCGCTCCGGAATCTCCTCGATCACACCCACAGATTTATCACCGATGATGTCCATCAAGGTGGCGCGGGTTTTGCGATGGATCTTGAGATACTTACCCTCGTAGTTGCCGAGCTGCGTTTCATCAATCGCCAAACGGGCAATTTCTTCTGAGCGATCTTCACGGCCAACCGACCAGACCATCGCTGTTATCAGTTCATTTACCTGCTCCTGGGTATAGTCGGCGATCTGCTCCTGAGCCGCGCGTGCGCGCGCCATCATAGCGGCCACTTCCTCTTCGGCTGCTATCAATTCCTCATTATCTTCCATTGCTCTGAGCTCCGCTGTTAGTTGCTGGCGCGGGTGCAGTCGATGGCTGCCCACACATCATCAAGTGGTCAAAATCTGAGCGCTAGGCTACAAATGCCCAAAGCGCGCTCTAAAAAGACTAAAGTGTTCTTATTATGAGCTATATGGCTATTTCTTGGCTAGCGCAGACCGCTGCATAATAAGCACAGGCGGCCAGTATACTCTCACACGGGGGTGGTAGGCTCCTCTGCGACCGGCGAACTGGTCAACAGCTTCATCAGCAGTGCTCGCATCCACTGGTGGGGTGCGCTACGGGAAGTGCGGGTGTGACGCATGAGCGACATCTTGCCTCTGTTGGGGCTGTGCGTGTTATGAATCATGCTCTGCAGCTCTGCTGGCAGCTCTTGACCCAAAATACGCTCATGGTAGAGACCGCTCTCTTGAAAGCCCGCATTGGCCACTAGTAACGAGTCCGTACGAGTGAGTACGCCAACAGCTGAGGAAAACTGTGTCGTTTCCAAAACGATGGTGCGAAGCACGCCATACTCGCCAAGCACATCATCCACCATGCTGGTGTTCCCCCGCGCCAGACCAGGAAGATAAAGACGCAGATGCGGATAAGCGAGAAAATCATGTAAGTCCATTTGCTTATCCTCCAATGGATGGCCAACGCGCATGTAACAGCGCGGTGCGATGGCAGCAATGGGCTCTGCATGAATGTCCCGCTCCGTCTCAAGAGAGACGAAAGCGGCAAAGTCTGCCTCGCCCTTTCTCAATAGCTCTTCAAAATTTGGTGGCACCTCTGCCATCATAATCTGAACAAGCGGCGCAATGACTGACAGCTCCGCCATCAGACTCGGCAATAGGGACTCGCACAAAATGGGTGGCATCAACAACTTGAACGAGCCCGCATAGGTATCAGGGCTGAAGTCCGAGTCACCTAACACATGTTCTATGTTTTCCAGCAGATCAGGGAGCTCCCGACGCAATTCCTCCGCGCGCGGTGTTGGCACGAGGCCGTGCGCAGTGCGGGTGAACAGCTCGTCTTCAAACGTGTCGCGCAATCGCTGTAACGTCCTGCTCATCGCCGGCTGGGACACGGACAAGCGCTCTGCCGCTCGTGTGACATTGTGCTCTTCTAGAAGAATCTGTAGTACAACCAACAGATTAAGGTCGGTGCGGATTAACCTGCGAGAAATCATTGCAACTCCTAGAAATAACTGTTGGTTATATCTGAAGCCTAACAAACTGGTGCGAACGAATCACCTAACAAAATCACAAAGTGTCAACTCTATGGCCGGCACTCATGCGGCCTGCTACCATGAGCGCGCAACCCGGCATTCGGCCACGCTGGGGAAACCTTTTTATACCCAACAGCGGCTTCATCTAGAGGAATACCATGCGGATTACTAATCTCCTTGCCTACGGCATATTGTCACTCACCCTTCTAGGGTGCAGTGGGGTCGAGATACAACCAGCCGATACTAACCGTTTCATTGCCGGCAATTATCTCTACTACCAATGGCGCACAGATGCCCTACCAAGTGACGTTAGGTCCTCTGACCCAGCGTACGCCATTGATCCGGTGATGCGGCGCGACGTTAATGCAGATCTCCAGAGCAAAGGCTATGTCCTGAATCCAGAACGGGCCCAGTTTACCGTGGGCTATATTCTTATGAATGGCATGGTCCAAGGGGCGACCAGCGACTTGGCAAGCAATATTTCACCCTATCCACGCGTCACGCCCAACCGTCAGATCGATCAGGCCAGCGTGGACAACGCTATCGCCTTAGGCGGCGTAAAAGAGACGAACAATATTATTCTCCAGTTCAACGACAAGACAAGCAACCAAGAAGTCTGGCATGTCACCCTGACGAAAATAGTAGAGGATGCCAACAGCGTTGACACATCGCGTATCAACGACAACCTTACGCAATACCTGAAACGGGCACTGAAATCATTACCGCAGGCACCTCGCTCCTAATTCATCCCACGCCGGCAAGGGGTAAACTTCCGGGTTAACACAATGCGGCATGGGCGAGCACTCGCTCGTTCACGATGTCCCCCGCGGTATTAACC
>JAPKBI010000168.1 GCA_028823475.1 Halioglobus sp.
GCTACGCCCATCATCTTATTACGGCGGCCCATAGAGAGGATCTGGGTAAAGCCACAGTAGAAGAAAATACCCTCAGTGACGGCATAGAACCCAATCAGATTGCGCAGCAAAGTCTGATCCGTTTCTGCGGTGCCGGTGTTGAAGTTGGGGTCACTCAGCTCGTGCGTATGGCTGAGGCTCCAGGCCGCTTTTTTGGCGACAGAAGGTACTTCACGGTACATGTTGAAAACTTCGGCCTCATCCATTCCCAGTGACTCAATGCAGTACTGATAAGCATGGGTGTGGATGGCTTCCTCAAATGCCTGGCGCAGTATGTACTGGCGACACTCGGGATTGGTGATCAGCCGGTAAATCGCCAGCACCAAATTGTTTGCCACCAGAGAGTCTGCGGTAGAGAAATACCCCAGATTGCGCATAACGATACGACGCTCGTCATCGGTCAGGCCTTCGGGGTTCTTCCAGGTCGCGACGTCAGCGGTCATGTTGACCTCTTGCGGCATCCAGTGATTGGCGCAACCGTCGATGTATTTCTGCCAGGCCCAGTCGTATTTGAATGGCACCAGCTGGTTGAGGTCAGCGCGGCAGTTGATCATGGCTTTTTCGTCTACCGAAACTCTGGCCGCGCCCATCTCAAGTTCCTCGAGGCCTGCAGTGATATCGATGTGCTCGACCGCCTCGATGGCTTTGGCCAGAGGTTCTGTGCTGCTGGCTACACTCTCGAGCTTTGGCGCAGGAGCTGCGACAGAAGCAACAGCAGGCTCCTCTGCAGACTGCTCAGGTATGGTCGGCATGCTCAATACTGCGGAGCTAGCAGGCGTCGTTTCTTCTTTATGGTAATCTTCCCAACTTAACATTTCTTTTCCTTCCTGATTTTTTTTGTTTGATGTGGCCAATGGTTTATTGCCTCTTGCCTACTGGCAAGCCTCACAGTCCGGCTCGTCTATCGAGCACGCCGCAGGTACAGGGGCAGGCCCGCCTGCAAATTCATTCGACACTGAATTGAGTGTGCCGGTATCGATGGTGGACTTCTCTGTGCCGGACGCCGCCAGCGAACGTAGATAATAAGTCGTTTTCAAGCCACTGAACCAAGCCATACGGTAAGTGACATCCAGCTTCTTACCATTGGCATTATTGATATACAGATTCAGCGATTGAGCTTGGTCTATCCACTTCTGTCGGCGGCTGGCCGACTCCACCAGCCAACGCGGTTCTACTTCGAACGCGGTTGAGTAAATGGCTTTTAGGTCTGCTGGTATGCGGTCTATGGCCTGCACACTGCCGTCGTAGTATTTTAGGTCGTTAACCATGACCTTATCCCACAGTCCGCACCCCTTTAAGTCACGCACCAAATACGGGTTCACGACAGTGAATTCGCCCGACAGATTGGATTTGACGTACAGGTTCTGGTAGGTCGGTTCGATAGATTGAGAAACGCCGGTAATGTTAGCGATAGTCGCTGTCGGGGCGATTGCCATTACGTTGGAGTTGCGCATACCCTGAATCTTGACAGTCGCACGCAGTGAGTCCCAGTCGAGGGTATGGCTTTTGTCGACTTGGATATACTTTTGGCCGCGCTCATCTATCAGCTTGTCCAGCGAATCAAGCGGGAATATGCCCTGACTCCAAAGCGAGCCCTCATAACTAGAGTAAGAACCACGCTCCGCTGCCAGCTCACTAGACGCTGCAATAGCGTAATAACTGATGGCTTCCATAGAACGATCTGCGAATTCAACCGCATCATCCGAGCCATAGGCCAGATGCTTCTTGTAAAGCGCGTCTTGGAAACCCATAAGGCCCAGACCTATAGGACGATGGCGCATGTTGGATGCTTCGGCCTGGGGTACCGAGTAGTAGTTGATGTTGATCACGTTATCCAGCATACGGACCGCCGTGCGCACGGTTTGCTGCAGTTTTTCCAGATTGAGCCCATTCTCGTCAATATGCTGGGGCAGGTTGACTGAGCCCAAGTTGCACACCGCGATCTCGTCTTTATTGGTGTTGAGTGTGATCTCGGTACACAGGTTGGAAGAGTGCACGACACCAACGTGTTGCTGTGGTGAGCGCAGATTGCAGGGATCTTTGAAGGTCATCCAGGGGTGGCCAGTCTCGAACAGCATGCCCAGCATCTTGCGCCACAGGTTTTCCGCTTTGAGGGTCTTAAACAGCTTGATTTCGCCTTTGCGCGTCATCTCCTCATATTGGCCGTAGCGCTCCTCGAAGGCTTTGCCGTAAAGATCGTGCAGGTCCGGCGCATCATTGGGTGAGAACAGGGTCCAGTCACCACCGTCGAAGACCCGCTTCATGAAAAGATCGGGTATCCAGTTGGCGGTATTCATGTCGTGCGTACGACGGCGATCGTCGCCCGTGTTTTTGCGCAGTTCGACAAACTCCTCGATGTCCAGGTGCCAGGTCTCCAAATAAGCGCACACGGCCCCCTTGCGCTTGCCACCTTGGTTTACCGCGACCGCCGTATCATTGACGACCTTGAGAAAGGGCACCACACCTTGAGATTTGCCATTGGTGCCCTTGATGTAGGCACCCAGTGCGCGCACTGGCGTCCAATCATTGCCTAGCCCACCGGCAAACTTGGATAGCATGGCGTTGTCCTGTATTGCACCGTATATGCCATACAGGTTGTCCGGTATCGTTGTGAGGTAGCAAGAGGACAACTGCGGGCGCAATGTGCCCGCATTGAATAGCGTTGGTGTGGAACTCATGTAATCGAATGATGACAGTAGTTGGTAGAACTCGATGGCTCTGGCGTTACGATCATCCTCTTCAGCGGCGAGCCCCATGGCTACGCGCATAAAAAAGACTTGTGGCAACTCGATGCGGGTATTGTCGCTATGAATAAAGTAGCGGTCATACAGGGTTTGTAAGCCGAGGTAAGTGAACTGGAGATCACGCTCGGGCAGCAGTGCTTCGCCGAGCCTGGCGAGGTCGTATTCCTGCAGGTTGGGCGCCAGTAACTCCAGTGTGATCCCTTTTTTTATGTACGCCGACAGTGCTACAGAGTACAAGGCACCCATATCTTCCTGGGTGGCGCTGTTAGCCACGCCTAGAAAGCTCAAAGCTTCAGATCGCAAATTATCACAGAGCAGGCGGGCTGCGACGAAAGAATAGTTGGGCTCCTGTTCGATCATGGTGCGGGCGGTGATGACCAGAGACGTACTCAATTCGGCTTGGCTGACGCCGTCGTAGAGATTCCTCAAGGCCTCATCCAGAATTTCAGTTTCACTGACATCCGACAGTTCGAAGCAGGCCTCGGTGACGATAGTGTGCAGACGGTCGATATCTAATGGTGCGCGGTGGCCGTCGGCCTGTACTACTGTGATATTGCCCGCCGCGGCTTGGGTGGCGGGGGACAGGGCGATTTTGGCGGCACGTTTTTGCGCCTGTTGTTCCCGGTAGATAACGTAGTCTCGGGCAATTTTATGTTCCCCCGAGCGCATCAGGGATAGTTCTACCTGATCCTGTACGTCTTCGATGTGGATGGTTCCGCCGGAGGGCATACGACGCTGGAATGTCGCCATCACCACTTCGGTCAGCTTGGCGACCGTTTCATGGATGCGGCTGGATGCGGCTGCCGTGCCACCTTCTACTGCGAGAAACGCCTTGGTGATAGCGACGGATATCTTGCTGGCCTCAAAGGGCACCACGGTACCGTTACGCTTAATGACCCGCAATTTGCCCGGCGCAGTGGCCGCAATAGCGCCGCTAACGATGGAAGATTCCTTTGGTGGTGTGATGACTTCGGCGGAAGTGTCGCCTTGGTTGATCTCTGTTTGCATGTTCTCTCCGAAATTCTTGGCATTAGTGCCTACGTCTGATTTTTTATAAGTGTCTACGTGGCAAAACTTCTATAACTGCATAGTCTGCCCCGTAGCGGGACAAACTCCCTATGGCAACGGCAGAAGAGGAGCCCTGTTTTAGGGGCTAATCCGCAGCGTTCTTTATTGGCTTTTTAGCTGCCATACCCATATGTTGGGGTAAATGTTTTGCTCAGGTACAAGATAATGCGCCTCTAGGTGCAATGCAAGTGAATTAGGCTGGGTTTAATTTGTGGATAAGATGTTGATAGTTCTGCGCGTATGTAACTACTAACAGTAGAGGCCTTGCATTGTCTATGGAGAGCTCGCTGTAGGAGGTTTTTAACGGATGCTATGTGCTTATCGAATTAATTGTTATAAAAAACATATTCGATATTTCCCCTGGAGATTTGAAGGAAAAGGTTATTGTCGATCCGGATAACCTCGCGCCATGGACAGGCCCAAGCGTGCGAAAATTTTAGGCGCGATTAGACAACAATAGCATTTCCATCAGGGCTTTTTGCGCATGCAGACGATTCTCCGCCTCATCCCAGATCACGGTGTCAGGGGCATCCATCAATTGTGCGCTGATTTCTTCTCCGCGGTGGGCGGGCAGGCAGTGCATGTAGAGGGCATCACTGGCCGCTAGACTCATCAGTTCGCTGTTGACCTGATAGCGGGCGAATAACTGGGCGCGCTCGCGTTGCTCATTTTCTTGGCCCATGGATGCCCAGACGTCAGTCACTACCAGATCGGCGCCGCGCGCGGCGGTCGCTGGATCGTGCTCAATGATGACCCGGTCACTATTGGCTTTGAGTAACGCACTGTCAGGCTCGAACCCCGGGGGGCAAGCGATGCGCAGCTCAAAATCGAACTGCCGTGCGGCATTGATGTAAGACTGGCACATGTTATTGCCATCTCCCACCCAGCAAGCACTCTTGCCGGCGATGCTGCCGCGGTGTTCAGTCCAAGTCTGCATGTCCGCCAGCAGTTGGCAGGGGTGGTAGTCGTCAGTCAGAGCGTTGATGACGGGCACAGAAGAGTGCGCCGCAAAGCGCTCTACAATATCGTGTCCGAAGGTGCGGATCATGACGATGTCGACCATTGACGAGATCGCTTTGGCGCTGTCTTCAATCGGTTCTCCGCGCCCCAATTGGGTGTCCTGAGCCGATAGGAACATGGCATGCCCCCCCAACTGAGCCATGCCCGCCTCAAACGATACCCGGGTGCGGGTTGACGATTTGGCAAAAAACATCGCCAATACGCTGCCCGGGAACGCACGCTGGTCTTTGCCTGCGCGGTATGCCTGCTTCATTTCAATGCTTCGCAGGATGAGTTGCTGCAACTCCTGCGGGCTAAAATCTAAAAGTGTTAAAAAGTGCCGAATATCTGACATGGTCAGTCCTGCCTTTTACCTAGGTATTATCGTGAGTTCAGTCGAAGTTGAGAATCAGATCGGCGACGCCATTGGCCAGTTCGCGCGCCTCTTGT
>JAPKBI010000169.1 GCA_028823475.1 Halioglobus sp.
CCGCCCAGCGACACGGCGCAGCGGGAAAATCCACTAAAGTGCGCGACCACCAGCGATAGGTGCACCAGCGCTTCGGAAGTAAATTCAGCCAGTAGTTCAGCCTTAAGCTGCTCTGTCAGTCCGCTCGGATCGTTCAGGAACTGATCGGTAAAGGCGACAATTAATTTCTCGCGTTCACTCAGCGCACTTTCCCTGAAATCATCCTGAATCATCGCGACCTTGTCTTCGCTAAGTCCGTCTGCCTTTGCAATATCGTAGCGAACACTTTTACAGAAAACACAATTCACTGTTCGGGCATTGCGCAAACGTGCGATCTCGATTTCCGCCGGCGTAAGCGGACCGCACTCCCAGACTTTTCGGTTGAGCACCATGTAATGGTCCAGAGTCTCTGGCACAAGACCTAAGGCAGAGTCACGGATCATATTGCCGGTGGGCTTATTGGTATTGGTTGCGCGTGGACGACCGGTCATAGTGATGTGCCAGACGCCTGCGGTTGGCCTGTATTAGCGCGAAGCTGCCACAGGAGACTGAGCCTGGTCATGCCGTCGAGTATGCCAAGCGCTTCCACCAACAATACCAAGCCTGCGTCACCGAAATGCATTTTTACGGCGTCAGCATGCTGGTCCGTCAATGCCTGCGTATCCATGGCATAGACTTCGGTAAACGCAAGGCAGGCACGCTCTGCCGGTGAAAAAATAGGGTCTGTATCCCACTGGGCCAGACGCTCAGATTTTTTTGCGGGAATTCCAATCTCTTGGCGCTGCAACTCAACGGCACATTGATGCAGCTGTGCCAGACGCAATCGACACAACTCCAGAACATCCGCAGGCACGTGCCGTTGTGTCCACAAAGATGCATACAGCGCGGAGAATGGCGCAGCAAGTTCCGCAAGTTCACCGATCGTGGAGTCGCGATCATCGCCACTACTCACCCAACCCATAGTCTTCTCCTGAACGTTAAAACCTGTGCTGGCACCCTGCTATAACAACAGTAGGCTGCGGTGTGTCCACTTTCTTCAAGCTCCCGTTACCGGGAAGACGTAATCTTTAAACATCTGCCGCAACTTGACCTTCTGTACTTTGCCAGTAGCCGTATGTGGCAGTTCGTCAATAAACTCTACTGCATCCGGCGTCCACCACTTGGCAATCTTACCGTCAAACCACGCCAACATCTCCTCAGCGGTGAGATCCTGTGAATCAGCGCCACGCACCACAATTAGCAGGGGTCGTTCGCTCCACTTGGGATGAAAATGCCCGATGACCGCTGCCTCCGCAACTTTGGGGTGGTCGGTTGCCGCATTCTCCACTTCGATAGAGGAAATCCACTCGCCGCCCGATTTGATAACGTCCTTGATACGATCAGTGATGGCCATGTAGCCCTGTGGGTCGATGGTGGCCACATCACCAGTCTCGAACCAGCCCTCGTGCGCATGAGCATCAGACCCTTCCAATTTAAAATAACTGGAACACACCCAGGGGCCCCTTACCAGGAGCGAGCCAAAAGCCACACCGTCCCAAGGCAAGTCGTGGCCTTCATCGTCGACAATTTTCATCTCTACGCCGAAAATTTGCCGGCCTGCTTTGAGGCGCACTTTGGCGAATTCCTGCTCGCCCAAACTTTCTCTGGAATCCATGCTCGCGTTGACCGTACCCAACGGGCTCATCTCCGTCATACCCCAACCGACCCGCACCTCTACACCGTAGTGATCAAAATCCTCCATGATGGAGAGGGGACAGGCCGCCCCACCCACAATAATTTGTCGCAGCGAAGCAACATCTTCACCGGAGGCCTTCAGATGCGCGAGCATGCCCAACCACACGGTAGGGACACCCGCCGACAGCGTTACACCCTCTTCGTTAATCAGGGTGGCCATAAATTGACCATCACCCATTCTGTTGCCGGGCAACACCAACTTAGCGCCGGCCATGGGGCAGGAATAGGGGTTACCCCATGCGTTGACGTGAAACATAGGCACGATTGGCATCACCACATCCCGCTGAGAAATACCCAACGCGTCCGGCATCATGGCGGCGTAAGCGTGCAATATGGTGGACCGATGGGAATACAATACACCCTTCGGGTTACCGGTTGTGCCCGAGGTGTAGCACAGGGCACAGGCAGCGTTCTCGTCCAACGGCGCCCACTGAAATGCTTCATTGCCGGCCGCAACCAGTGTTTCATAACAAATGACATTAGGCAGACGGGTTTCGGGCATAGCCTCTGCGCTCGTCATTATCACCCACGCCTGCACTGTGGGACACTGATCCGCTAGACTTTCCGCCAGCGACACAAAGTCCGGATCGATGCAAACGTAGCGATCTTCTGCGTGATTGATGATGTAGGCAAGCTGCTCTGGGAAAAGGCGAGGGTTAATCGTGTGGCAGACATAGCCGCTGCAGGCAGCGGCATAGTAAATCTCGAAATGCCGGTAATCATTCCAGGCCAATGTGGCAATCCGGTCGCCCTGTTCCAGCCCCCAAAGGGCCATGCTATCTGACAACTTGCGTGTGCGCGCAAAGGCCTCTCGATAGGTATAACGATGTCGTGGCTGGTTGCCCATTACCGAGACGATCTCAACATCGCCGTTAATGCGCTCCGCATGCTCAGCGATGGAGGCAATGGATAATTGCATGTTCATCATCAATCCGTTCATCACTCACTTCCTCTTATTAATTTTTTCGTCGCGGGCCCGGTCGATAGCAGGCTGACGGTCACACTGGCGACCCACTGGGGATACAGCGCAGCACAATTGTCACACGTCCAGTATTTCCCATGAGTCATCGGGTGCATGTTGCCGCGCTCGATTTTCCTCGCGTAATTTAATCAGATGAGCACTGAGTGAGAGCTGTGCCATCTTGTGTAGACTAGTGTCGACATCGTCGTAGACGACCTTCACCAGCTCGTCTAGCGGCGTACGCCCGGTCTTGCGCAAACCGTCGATGACTTTTTGTTCGCGCATCAAGCGGTGATTCACCAACCAGTCCACCGTCGCTTTCGGCTCAGGCATAACGTCACCGTGACCGGGAGCGATAAATTGCAGGGGATAATCCAGCAGCCGTTGCAGGGATTCGATATAAGACTTCATGTTGCCGCTGGGCGGAATAATCACCACCGTCGATCCATTCATCACGTGATCACCCGCAAACATCATGCCTTCTTCCTCTAGGAAGAAACAATAATGGTTGCCCACGTGACCCGGGGTATGCACTGCGCGCAGCGTAAATTCTTTTGTCGACAGCACATAATCGTGCTGTAACTCCAAGGTTGGCTTAAACGTAGTGTCCTGAAACATATCATCCGGCGGAGACGCGCCAATAACCTGCGCCCCTGTAGCCTCTGCTACCGCCTTCCAGGCAGGAGAATGATCGGGGTGAGTGTGAGTGCAAACAATCCACCGAATACGATCATTTCCCGCGTCCAGTATTGCATCGATATGCTCGGGCAAAGCCGGGCCCGGGTCTAGCACCGCGACCTCCTCATCACCCAGCAGATACGTGTTGGTGCCCGGTCCTGTCATCACACCCGCATTGGGCGCGACCAGTCGCCTAACCCTGCTGTTAAGCCGAAAAGGAACTCCGTGTTCAAACATAGACTCAGACCATATTATTGATAGGAACTTCGGGATTCACATCGGCGGCGTAATCCACACCGTCTACTTCAAAGCCGAACAACTGCAAAAACTCTCGTTTGTAACCCTCAAAATCCGACAACTGACGCAGGGTTTCAGTGTTGACACCCTGCCACAGCTTCGCCACCGCATCTTGTATCGCCGGATCCAGCTCTTGGCCGTCGGCGCGCAACCGTCCCTCCTCATCCAGATAGGGCTGGGCGCTATAGAGTGAATCGCGGAACAGGCCGTCAATTTGCTCGATACAACCCTCATGGGTACCCTGCTCTTTCATCACCTTGAACAGCAGAGCCAGATAAATAGGCATGGCGGGAATCGCTGCGCTGGCCTGCGTGACCACCGCCTTAAGGACTGACACACGAGCATCTCCACCCTTTGCAGCCATGCGCTCACGGATCGCAACGACACGTTTGTCCAGATCTTTCTTGGCTGCACCGATGGTGCCATGCCAGTAGATGTCCCAGGTCAGTTTCTCTCCAATATACGTATAGGCAGTGGTCTTCGCGCCCTCCGCCAGCACACCCGCGTCGTCCAGCGCATCAATCCACATCTGCCAGTCTTCGCCGCCCATGACGGCCACCGTATTGTCTATTTCGTCCTGAGTGGCCTGCTCCAAATGAAAATCCTGCACCTGCTCTTTGTCGGTATTGACGCCCTTTTGCACCGCATCACCGCCGATAGGCTTGAGTGTGGAGTTGTGCACCACGCCGGTAACCGGGTGTTGTCGGCGAGGGGATGCCAGACTGTAGACCACCAAATCAATCTGCCCCAGATCGGCTTTGATCGTGTCGATAGCCTTTTGCTTGACTTCGTTGCTGAAGGCATCGCCATTGATACTCTTAGCATACAACCCATCGGCCTGCGCATAGTTGTGGAAGGCCGCCGAGTTGTACCATCCGGCCGACCCAGGTTTGGCCTGTGTACCCTCTTTCTCAAAGAAGATTCCGAGTGTATCGGCACCGCAACCGAACGCCGCTGTGATACGCGATGAAAGGCCATAACCGGTGGATGCACCAATCACCAGTACGCGCTTTGGACCCTCTGCTATTGGCCCTCGAGACTTCACGTAGTCTATCTGCCGCTTGATATTAGCGTCGCAACCCGCGGGGTGACTGGTGACACACAGAAATCCGCGTACGCGTGGTTTGATGATCATTAGCAAATCTATCCTATTGTATGTATCAATGCCGGAAACAGCCTAAGCCTGCCCAACCCGAAAGCGACGGCAAAGTTTAGCATACCGATCGTGTACTACCGCAAGTCGTGTCGGCCTGTCATCTTGTGTTCGGTGCTCACTTACAGTTCAATGACAGCCCCTTACAAATAAACGATCATCAACCTTATGCTGGAATCACCCCTTCGCTTCGCCACACTGCCTGCCTGGACCAACGCGGTCATGGGAGACTTCAACCGTTTTCTGCTCGACCATGCGACCGCCGAAAAAAAGGCATCGGGCATGGCAGTCTCCATGCTGTCACACTACCCTGATCGCACCGAACTCGTGACGGCTATGGCAGACCTGGCGATAGAAGAACTGACCCACTACCGTGAAGTCCTCAAATGGATACACCAGCGCGGACTCATCACCACGCCAGACCAGAAGGATCCCTATGTCGGTGCATTTCGC
>JAPKBI010000170.1 GCA_028823475.1 Halioglobus sp.
GCGGATTCTGCGACCAGGCGTTCTCACTGATCCTCACCATATCGGTCTCACTGACACGCCCTGCCTCAATTTCCTCAGCCAACACGTAGGCAGTCATCATCTTGGTTAGGCTTGCCGGAGGCAAAATTTCATCCGCGTTGTGCTCGACCAGCACCGCGCCACTGACAGCATCAACCAAAAGATACGCCTTGGCCGCCAGTTGCGGTGGCGCGGGCACAGGATTGCCTGCCTGCACACCGAAGGAGGACACTGTCAGTAACAATACCAAGACTAGTCGAATCATAATGTTAGAAAACCGTGGGGGAATTTACTAAGGGACGATGGTAACTCATGGAGGGAGGGAGAGAAAGAAACCATGCCGATGAAGACTACCTAGGGCAACGGTTGCCCGGCATCATACCCGCTATCGTGCAATTGTTGTTGCACCGCTAGCAGATGATTTTTGTCATCCACTGGACCCACCCTTACCCGGTAGAGCAATGTGCCGTCCGATTCGACCGTGCTCACAAACACCTCTGCGGTCAATAGCGGCTTTAACGCTTCTACCAAAGTTTGCGCACTGGCCTCCCTGCCGAAGGCCCCAAGTTGAAGATAACGATAATTACCGTAGATGGGATCACGACGATCCTCAACACCGACAACCTCCATCACCTCAACCTCTACTCGCGCAGTACCCTGCTCCATATAGCCGAGTTTTACAGCGGCTGCGTAGGACAGATCTATAATACGATCAGAGTGGAAAGGTCCTCGATCGTTGACTCGCACCACGATGCTCTTGCCATTGTCCAGATTGGTCACACGCGCGTAGCTGGGAATAGGAAGCGTCTTATGGGCGGCACTGGGCTGATATAAGTCATACAGCTCACCGTTGGATGTTTTATGTCCACTAAACTTTGCCCCGTACCAGGAAGCAGTACCCTGCTCGCGGTAATCGCGATAATCCTCCAGTACATTGTAGGTAACGCCATCTATGACATAAGGGCTCACGTTACCGAAACTCAGGATGGGGTCCGCCTGCGGTACCGCATCGAAAACCTCATCCTGAGTGATAGGGCGAAGCGGAGCGGAATCTTGTTCGACGTGGTAGCGTTCAGAGACAGAAACATCAGCGTTGTCTTGTGGCAAGGGCGGTGACTGAGACGGCTGCGGTGTGGAACAAGCCGCGAGAAAAAAAGGGAGGCCGACGATGGCCGCGATAGCCGGGTGAAGACTCACCGCGCCACTCGGGCAGCCAGTGCCTGACTGAGCTGATAGACACACATCGCATACATGGCACTATGGTTATAGCGCGTGATGACATAAAAATTGTGCAGACCGAGCCAGTACTCGTAGCCCTCTTTCTGTTCAAATTTCATAGCCGTCGCCAGCGCCTCTGGATCCAGCTTTATTTCCGCCACCACACCTTCTGCCGCAAACTGCGCCACTGTGCGTGTCGGGTGCAAATCCTTGCGGTTTTTAACGAAGATTGCCTCCGGTGTGCTTTTCGCCGCTGTGGCAGCAGACACTACAATCTCGCCGGTGCGCCATCCATGTTGCTTGAAATAATTAGCGACACTGCCGATGGCATCCACGGGGTTGTTCCAGATGTCGACTATGTCGTCATTGTCAAAATCGATAGCGTAGTTGCGGTAACTGCTGGGCATAAACTGGCCATAGCCCATAGCTCCGGCATATGACCCCATCAAACTCATCGGGTCAATGCCCTGGTCCCGCGACAGAATCAAAACGTTTTTCAGCTCGCTGGTAAAAAAAGGCGAGCGCGGTGGGTAGTCAAATGCCAAAGTCGAAAGCGCGTCGATCACCCGGTAGCTCCCGGCGACCCGCCCATAGGATGTTTCTACTCCGATGATAGCCACAATAATTTCTGCTGGCACACCAAACTCGCGTTCAGCACGGTCTAGCTCCATACGGTACCGGTTAAAAAACTCAACCCCCTGATCTTCGCGCTTATCGTTAAGAAAAATAGCCCGATACTCGTACCAGGGCTTGGTCTTCTCCGCTGGGCGGGCAATAGCGTTCAGTATGGAGTCCTTGCGCTCGGCCTGTGCAAAAATCGCTATAAGTTGTTCGCGGTCAAAGCCCTCCTCCACAACCAGCTCATCAATCACCACCTGAGCAGAAGGATTGGCATCATAGTTATCCGCAGCACAGGATAAAGCAGTCCACAGACAGGACATAACAAGTATAATTTTCAAACGTAAAGGCATAAGCTAAAACTCAATCTCTTCAGACAAAGGGTGGATAAAATATTGCCGCATCACGCTGCGCTCACATAGCGCCACTGCGACTTTCCGTACTAATCGCCATGAGAATACCAAAGCCTGCGAGTAGCGTGACCACAGAGGTTCCACCGGCACTTACTAATGGCAGTGGAACACCTACCACCGGCAACAAGCCGGCGACCATTCCCATATTAACAAAGATATACACGAAAAACGTCAATGTCAGACTTCCTGCCATCATACGGCCGAAACTGGTTTGCGCGTGCACACCAATCCAGAAGCCGCGCAACAAAATCAGTAGATAAACCCCCATAAGCAGTATTATACCCTGCAACCCATGCTCCTCTGCCAGCACCGCGATAATGAAATCCGTGTGGCTCTCTGGCAGGAAGTCCAACCGTGACTGGGTACTCTGTAGCCAGCCCTTACCCTGCCAGCCGCCCGAGCCGATGGCGGTCTTAGACTGGATAATATTCCATCCCGCTCCCAGCTTGTCGCTGTCAGGGTTAAACATAGTAAGAATGCGTTGTTTCTGATAGTCCTTAAGCCCATACATCCAGGCCGGCCAGGCCGATGCTGCCGCAAGCACCACCGCACCCAAAATATAGCGCCAGCGAAGGCCCGCCATAAACAGAACGAACAGGCCACTGGCGGCGATCAACAGCGACGTACCCAGATCTGGCTGTATCACGATCAACATGGCGGGCAACCCCAACAAAATCAATGAGCCGCCTATCGAAAATAACCCCGGCGGCATAGCCCGTCCTGCTAAAAACCAGGCGACGACCAGCGGCACCACGAGTTTCATAATCTCCGAGGGCTGAAAGCGAAAGCCCCAGACCTCCAACCAGCGCTGGGCGCCCTTTGCACCTACCCCCACAAACACCACAGCTGCCAGTGTTGTTAACCCTATAAGATATAGCCACGGCGCCAAACGTGCATAGCGCTGCAAGCTGATTTGCGCCGCCAAAATCATAATCACATAGCCTAGGGCGAAGTAGCTCCCCTGACGAATAACCGCTGCCGCACTCTGGCCCGATGCACTGTAGAGCACCACCAGACCATAGAACGTTAACAGCAGGAGCAGCAGCAACAAGGGCACATCAATGTGAACGCGCCTGACCACGCTGGGCCGCCTGGCCATGTCATGGGAACCCTGATGCGGCAACTGCCGAACATAATCACCCATCAGCCGGGCTCGATCGATAGCCAGGCATCAATCACCTCGCGCGCTATTGGTGATGCTGCGGAGCTTCCTCCACCGTTCTCTACGATAATACCCACGGCAATGGTTGGCGCCTCGATGGGAGCAAACGCGATGAACAACCCATGGTGTCGATGCCGCTCCGAGACGTCAGCCTCGTTATACACGGCATTTTGCGCGATCCCAATAACCTGGGCGGTACCGGTCTTTCCCGCCATTTCATAGGCTATCCCTTGGGCCAGAGCTTTCGCTGTGCCATTGCGGCCATGCACAACTTCGCGCATGCCATCAAATATCGTGTCCCAGTACTCGGCTGGCGCCACCAGCGAATCTAATGACGTTACCGGTAATGGTTCTCCGTCCACCGCCATCACCAGATGCGGAATCCGGCGCTGTCCTTTACTCGCCATGACACCGGTAGCAACCGCCAATTGCAGAGGCGACGCCAGCATATACCCCTGACCGATACCCGCGCTGATGGTTTCACCTGGATACCAGGGCTGGTCCATTGCGCCCCGCTTCCAGCGTGTTGACGGCAATATGCCGGCGCGCTCACTAGTCGTATCAATGCCCGTTCGTTCTCCGAAACCAAAAGGGTGCAGATACTCGGCCATACGGTCTATCGTCAAGCGACGGGCGAGATCATAAAAATACACATCACAGGATTCAGAAATGGCCATTTTCATATTCACCAGAGGCGCATGTCCCGTGCCTCTTATCCGCAAAATCCAATCCCGATAACGGTGCGAATCACCCGGGAGACTGAACCAGCCCGGATCAGGCACAGTTGACTCCGGTGTCACCAACCCCGACTGAAGCCCAGCCATCGCCATAAAAGGCTTGATGGTGGAACCGGGAGGATAGGAGCCCTGAATCGCCCGATTGAACAGGGGAACATCCAGTGAGTCGCGCAGCGCGTTATAGTCGTCATAGCTGATGCCATTAACAAATAAGTTAGTGTCAAACCCCGGTGTGGATACCAGTGCCAGTACCTCGCCAGACAGAGGGTTAATTGCAACTACTGCGCCGCGCCGATCACCGAGGGCATCGAAAGCGGCGAGCTGCACGCGGTAGTCAAGGGACAGCGTCAGGTCTTTGCCCGTCGCCGGGAGGAATCGCTCAAGCACACGCAGCACGCGCCCGTGGGCGTTGCTTTCAACATTCTGGTAACCCACATCCCCGTGCAGGATGTCTTCATAGAACTTCTCGACGCCCACTTTGCCCACATAAAAGGTGCCGCGATAGTCGGTCTCGTCTAGCGCCTGCACTTCCTCTTCACTGATACGCCCGACATAGCCAAGAGCGTGGGAAAACAACTCTCCATAGGGATAGTGACGAAGCAACTGGGCCTCTACGACCACGCCTGGCAGACGAAAGCGGTTGACTGCTAGCAAAGCACGCTCATTTTCTGTCAGGCGAAAGCGCAAAGGCACTGGCTCATAAGGCCGGCTGCGGTTGACCTTTTTGTGGAAATTCTCTAAATCGCGCTCTGAAACCGGTAACAGTGTCTGCAACTCTGACAGAGCGACATCTAAATCTCCCACCCGCTCGCGCACCACAGAGAGAACGTAACTGGGCCGGTTGTCCGCCAGCAGAACACCATTGCGATCATAGATAAGACCGCGTTTGGGTGGCAGCGGCTGCAACTGCACACGATTGCGCTCAGACTGTGTGCGGTAGACCTCATACTCTGTGATCTGTAATGCGTAATAGCGCATAAGGATGAGACCCAGCAACACCATTACCAAGCAGATCGCAATAATAGTGCGGCTGCCAAAGATGCGGGACTCAAGCTGCGAATCTTTTAAATCAAATTGGGGTA
>JAPKBI010000171.1 GCA_028823475.1 Halioglobus sp.
AGGTTCTTGTCCATAAAGGCCATCAGCAGGCCGCCGCTAAAGGCCGCAATGAAGCCGCTGCCTCCCAGATACTGGGCAACGGAAAAGCAACTCAATGCAAGCGCAAAAATGGGTATCTGTGTCCAGGTTTTAGTTAGCCATTCCCTATGCCTAGCGTACTTCAATAGCTGAACTGTAAAAAAAGTCAGCACCAGCCCGACAGCAAGTCCGATGCCAATTTGCTCAAAAACCAGTTGGGCCGCTAGCGGCAGGGGGCCGACATCTCCAGCCATATCTAAAGCCAATGCCAGGAAAAGGAGTAAAACCGGCACACAGATGCCGTCATTTAGCCCGCTCTCTACATTGAGGCTCTGACGGATGTCGTCCGGAACAGCCTCGTTCGTAATGACCGCTTTACCTAATGCTGCATCGGTGGGGGCCAGCATGGTTGCCAAGACCGCTATTGCGAATATGGAAGGATGGTCAATAAGCAAAATTCCGATGACAAAGCCCAACGCGATAGTCAGCGGCAAGCCTATTAAAAGCAGCCTTGCCGGCACGCCTCGCGTCTGTTTCAGCACCTTGATATCAGCGCCAGCTGCATCGGTGAACAGTACCATGGCGAGAGTCACTTCAGCGAGATTGCGAATTAGCTCTCGGTCTGTGTCCCAGTCAAGTAGCGCAAAACCGGCCGGGCCGATAAGCAACCCGAAACAGGTAAACACGATAGGGCCGCTGATCCAGCGTCGTTCTATCGCCCCAGCCACCGAGCTGTAGAGCGTGATAAACAGCGCAAGTACTGCAATCGTTTCATACATGGTTACGGGTCAACTCCATTTAAGCTTTCGTCAATGCCATAGACTACAATCAGATTTTTCCTAATGCGAGCTAAGCCTACGGACAGCGTTACGCGATAAGACAGCCGCGTTGGGCTGCAACACGAGGCGCAGTAACCGCAACCTTCCTCGGTGCCTAGCTGCATTCATAAATACTATAGTCATTGTTGATATCATCGGTATTGGTAAAGCCGAATTTTTCAGCATCGACTATATTTTGCTTTGGGATCTCATGGACAAGTATTTCACTGGTGTCTGCACCGCAGACGCTCGGAACTGCCATTAAGTTATTGTATGCACAATCCGATTGAATGACATCGATACCACCAGTAATTAAGGTTTGCCGACTTTGTTCAGTGCTAAGACCGGATGACTCACATTGGATTGAATTCTTTTCTTCAAAGACGGTGGCTGTTGCCGCTTCATTGGCACCATTATAAGGTTGATTGTTTCCGCTACCATTACTACAGGCAGAAAGTAGCGTTATTGTTAATACTGCTATGTGGCGCCTAGCATAGACCATGATTATTGCCTGTTGATTAAATGTAGAAAATGCGCCGCAGTGGCTATGGGCGTCGCCCCAATTTTTTGGGTAACTCGGAGCAAGTGCTATGTAATAGTATCGTCTGTGAGCATTACATTTTCTGAGTTTTGCCGTTGAATAATACACGTTAGGCGAGGCAGCACAAGTTCGCCTGAGTATGAGGTTATCGCTTCAGATACCGTGCGAGGAACTTCATTCACTGCATTTGGCAGAATCGTGTAATGCCGCATAAAAAATCTGTACAATCTCATCAAAGCAATGCTTTCAGAGTTTTAATGACAGCTACCGCGCGCCAAACCTGACAACCAGAGGGTCTTCGATTTCCTGACGCAGGGTTATGGTTTCTGGGATTGAAGTACTATAGATCAACGGATTATCTAGCGTCACTAGTGCACTACTGCGGCTTTAGCCAGACGCTGCTAATTACCCGGCCGGATATTCAATAAACGCGATATCTGAAATAAGTGCGACTGATAATGCTGTTGGCATCGACTATGTGTCGATCTCCATCTCCGTCCCATTGCATCCCGCCCTGTGCGCCGTCAGCGTCGCGCTTTTTTATGGCATTATAAGCCGTTATTTTAGCTGGCGATCACTTTGCTCAGGGGTACAGCGCAATACTCCTCTATGACCATCTGAATCACCTTCGATTTCGGTACGCCCTCAGCTAGCAATTCTCTGGCATATTCTTGCTGCTCGGGGGTAAGGTCGAACAGCACTCCGGACTTCTCTGACGAGCTGCCAGTAACGGACTCAACAGTGTTAGATTTGCCTGCGTTCTGTGAGTCAGTATGACTAAACGTCTTGGACATTGTACGCTCCTCAATAGAAAGCGCGCAGTCTACAAGAGATGGAACGTCAAAAATGTAAGGGTTATCACCTATGTGACGCGGCCTCTACGCCACCGTTTCCAGCTCAAGGCTCATGATGATGCCTTACTCGGGCAGCAGTGACGTCGCGTCATGCGCCCTGTGTTACAGATTGAGCTGCTCACGCCACGCGCCAAGTTTTGTCTCCCAGTTCACTGCATGCGCAGGACTCGACGAGGGTAAACCCACTAAGTGCAGACTTTTGCTGTTGATGGTGGGTAGAACATATCGCGTGAAGCTCTTTTTGGCTTCTGCGCCATTAAACCCCACCTGTTCAATCTTTGGGTGGCTATTAAAAAATGGTTGAAACGCATTGGGCACCCGCGAGCCTGCTTCAATGGCGCTATCCAAGCTGCCTGAACGCACGCACGTTTGAAGGACATCCCAGACTGCGACGCCCGATTGTTGCAGTGCTTCAATCCGCGCCTCATAGGGCAGTTCGGCACTGAAGCCGAAAAGGCTGCCCATGATTCGCCAGAACGCGTTACGCGGGTGCGCATAGTACTGGCCGGTCTGCAGAGAAATCGCTCCCGGTATGCTCCCTAAAATAAGAATGCGAGAGTTTTTGTCTGCGATGGGGGCAAAGCTGGTAATCGTTTTCATAGTGAGTTTTGTCATTTTAAGTGATGGTTCGCTGTAATCACTCGTCGACGTGCCATGTGTCAGATGCACCGCCGAGCCGATGAATCAGACCGCCAATTTAGGCAGGCGTAAGGATCAGCGTCGTCAGTGCCAATTGGATTTCGATGGCGTCCATGCCGTGTCGCTAAAATCTTTTCAGTCATAAGTCTGAAAGCACCGGCATAGTAATACAAAATTTTTTAGAGTAGAAGCTTACGATTACATAGGGGTACGATCTGAAATAGCAGTATCGATAGAGCGTCACTACGCGATAGCGCTGTATTGTTAGGTTCGCTAGTGCCGAGCATTAGGCAGACGATGAATCCTGCTTTATCGTGCTAACCCCTAGTGGCGGCGCATTGAGGCGTGGTGTGCGTGAAAACAATACGTGTGCATCCATACACTCTACCCACGCCGTGAGAAATCACTAATATAAACACTCTGCCGCACAAGACTGCATTGAGTCGGCGGATGCTCGCCACAGTCGCATTGACTTGCAGCTAAGCAACACCATCGCGCAACAGACAACGGGCCAGGAGCATGGAATGGGGTCCAAGGCGAAGCCTTGCCTGTTAACACTGAAAAGGGCTGATTGAACAACAGAAAAGTCGAACCTTAAAAATCGCAACAAGGGGCACATAATATGACCGCAATCAATAGAGCATTAGAAGGGCTTAACCTAGGCGAAGCGCAACACTTCGCCAACCTGACCATTACACCGCTGTTGGCCGCCATGCCCAGCGTGGCAGATTACCTTACGTTGGCAGAAGCACAAGAGCGGGGGCTTGCCGTCGTTACTGAGGTATCGGAGTCCGGTAGCGTACCTACGCTACTGCTGGAGAATACGGCAGATCAGGCCGTCTTCCTGCTGGACGGCGAGGAACTGACAGGCGCCAAGCAAAACCGCATTGTTAATCTGACGCTGCTGGTGCCGGCGCAGACGACGTTAGAAATCCCCGTGTCCTGCGTGGAGCAGGGGCGTTGGAGCCACAGCACGGAGGAATTCGCATCGTCTGAGCGCGCGTTTTTTAGCAAGGGCCGGGCGCGTAAAGCGGAGCGGGTCAGTGCGAATCTGCGTGAGACGGGCGATCGTCAATCCGATCAGGGTGAGGTATGGGACGACATCGAATGCAAAATGGCCTGCATGGCAGTGAGTTCCGACACGGCGGCGATTGGCGACGCCTACAACCACTTCGCCGGTTCTGTCGATGAGTATGTAAAGGCTTTCCAGACTGGCGATAACCAAGTCGGCGCTTGTTTTGTCATCAACGGTAAGGTCCGTGGTATTGAGTTATTCGATGTCAGTGAGACCTGCGGCAAGTTGATGCCCAAGTTAATTCGCAGTTACGCCCTCGATGCTATCGAGGAGGGGCCGGAAAACATAGCCGGCGAATCGCACAGTATCAGCGATTTCATGCAGGCAGTAGCGGCCGCGCCCGCAGACAGCTTTGAGGCATTGGGGGAGGGCGATGACTTACGCATCCATTCCGCTAGCATTGTCGGCGGTGCTCTGGCCGCATGGGAACGAGTGGTGCATTTATGTGCCTTTACCCAGGAATCGGAAGCTGACACGCAGGTTCGCTCCAGTAGGATGCGCAGCGCCAGCGATAGGCACCGCTATCGCGAACGATATATCAGCGTAGTCGACGATGACGGTGATGCAGCAAACGACTAATCCACATTAATAGACATACAACCAAGGAGAGTTTTATGAAGATGTTCTTAATACATGCAGGGCTGACGGTGCTGTTTACCGGCACAGTGTGTGCCGACGAATATATTGGTAACTACAGCGCGAATAAACAGAATGCTAACTCGACGTCCAATCCCTATGGAGCGGGTAGTCCCTACAACGCCAACAGTATCAACAATCCTAGCGGCACGTATGGCAGCTCTACTAGCGCGAAGTCGGCAAACAACCCTTATGCAACGGAAGCGCCTAAGTTGTATAACAGCGAGGGGCAATATCGCGGGCGGCTAAGTGACAATCCGTATGACGCGGACTCAACATCTAATCCCTACGGTCGCTATGGCAGCGAATATTCCAGTGAATCGATCAACAATCCTTACGGGGCGGGGAGTCCTTATCGCAGTGATAGCCCGAATAATCCGTACGGTGAAGGATTAGAAATGTATGGGGAGTAGGGCTCTGGGATGCGCGGTGCTGTCCTAAGTCAGCACAGCGTCACAGGGTAACCGTGGGCTAGGGTGCTTCGTGACTCTTCGGGGTAATGATACCCCGCCGGCCGGCGCCGGAAGGGCGTCTACATCATTCGTTCGTGCAG
>JAPKBI010000172.1 GCA_028823475.1 Halioglobus sp.
GCGAGATATTCAGCCTGCGCAGCATATGCAAGAGCCTGCGCATCTTCTGGCACCGCCTGCACCAGCACAGTGTAAAATTCTGCCGCCCGCGTGTAATCTTCCTGACCCATGTAATAGCGGCCCAACAGCGAGACATAGTGAAGATTCTCCGGACGCTGTAATGAGCGCGCCTCAACCTCCGTGATGAGACTGATCTTCTCCTCGGGCGTCATGTCCTCCTGCAGGTTTTGCAAGCGCCCCGCAATCTCAACATCCTGAGCGGCACCGAGCATGTAATATAAAACACTGGCCAGCAGCGCCACTAGGGGCAGAAATATCCATACCGGAAAAGACTGCGCTGACGTCACTTTGGTGGGCGCGCCAAGATGCTCATCTTCAAGTAGACGCAGGCGCGCGTCTTCGTCCAGCGCGTCATTGCCCTCAGCCGCTAACTCCAGCCGCCGCAATCGGAACCATTCGAGATTGGCGCTATCCAGATCCGCTTCGGTACTCCCAGATCGCGCGCGAGGAAAGAGATAAAAAACGCCACTGAGAAGCACCAAACCCGCACATGCCAAAATAAAAGTTGTCAAGAATCCTGCTCCGCTTTATTCAACAACGACTGCAGTCGCGCCTGCTCCTCGACGCTCAATGAGGCGACCCCGGCAGTGGCCGCCCTTGACTTCGAGCGCAGCGTAAGCAGCAGCACCCCAAAGGCTGCCAACAACAACAGTGCGGGGGCCAGCCAGAGGATTATAGACACGCCGCCAAAGCTAGGGCGATAGCGAACGAACTCTCCATAACGCGCTACCATATGATCAAGAATCTCAGCATCAGAATCCCCCTCTTCTAGTTGCTGATGTAATAGCCTGCGCAAATCTTGTGCAATAGGTGCATTGGAATCCGCGATATTCTGGTTCTGGCACTTGGGACAGCGCAATTCCTCCGTCAGATTTTGATAGCGCACTTCCAATTCAGCGTCGCTGAAATCGTAGGTTTCAACTAATGCCAGAGCCGGGCCCACGAATATCACCAGAGCAGCAGTAAAAAACAACCAACAGGCACTCTTCATTGCGCGCCACTCTCCACTGTCAGCGACTGATACAAAGGCTCGAGAACCGTCTTCCATACCCCCTCGTCTACCACGCCCACGTGGCGATATCGAATCACACCTTTCGCGTCAACCAAGTATGTTTCTGGTGCGCCGTAGACGCCCAGATCAAGTCCCAGCGTTCCTTCACGATCGGCAATATTAAACCGATAGGGGTCTCCCAGCTCATCCAACCAACGCTCTGCGTCAGCATCATTATCCTTATAGTTAATGCCAAACAGAGGAATACCCCGTTGCGCCAGCTGCTTCAAATAGGGGTGTTCCACGCGACACGCAACACACCAGGTAGCCCAGACATTTAACAGCGAGACCTGACCTTCAAGGTCCGCCTGAGATAGCAGTCCCGGGCCGCCTAAACGGGGCAAATTGAAGGCAGGAAAAGGTCGATCAATCAGTGCTGAGGGCATCTCGCTAGGGTCAAGGCTCAGGCCTCGAAATAACGTGATGGCCAGCATCGCAAACAGAATCAGCGGCAAAAACAGTTTGAGTCTAGGCCCCATGAAGCGCGGCCTTGTTACCCGAGCGCACAACCTCGTGTTGGCGTCGATAACGTTTGTCCAATATCGAAGTGAAGGCACCTGCCGCCATGAAAATCGCGCCCAACCACATCCAGCGTACCAGAGGCTTGTAATGCAGCCGCATCGCCCAGGCACCGCCATTGCCGATGGGCTCTCCCATCGCAACATAGAGGTCTCGAAACAGGCCAGGATCAATAGCGGCTTCTGTCATCACGGAACCGGTGGCGAGGTAGCGCCGTTTCTGCGGCAACAAGCTAGCCACAATGACGCCGTCACGAGACACTTCTACCCGTGCTTCATCTGCCGTAAAGTTTGGCCCGCGCACTTGCGTGACTTCAACAAACTTAAACTCATAACCCGCGACTTCCTGTGTGTCGCCCGGACTCATTCTAAGATCGCGTTCAACAGAGTACTGACTGGTAGCAACGACCCCTGTCACACAGATCGCGAATCCTAGGTGAGCAATCAGCATGCCACAGTAGCCAGGCGTCAATCGCTGCAAACCGCGCGCTGGACTGGACGCATTGCGCAGTCGGCGCCAGACATCCTGCAACAGGCCCAGCACCAACCAAGACGATAACAGTACCGCCAACGCAACCCAAATATTGTAAGGCGCATGTAACAGTGGGAATGTAAACCCACACACAACCGCAACCACGACAGGAATCATCAACTCACTACGCCAGCGCGCAACATCATCACCTTTCCAGCGCGAAACCGGGCCGATCCCCATGAACGGTACCAGCAGGACCATTAAGGGTACAAAAACAGCATTAAAATACGGCGGGCCGACAGAAACCTTACCCATTCCCAGCCCATCCACAATCAGCGGAAAGAGCGTGCCAAATAACACCGTCAGGGTGGCCACTAAAAACACGACATTATTGCACAGCAAAAGGCTCTCTCTGGAGACCCATGCGAAGGTGACCTTGCTACTTACTGCCGGTGCCCGAAACGCGTAAAGCGTTAAGGAGCCGCCTACCACGAGTGCCAGGAACACCAGAATAAACATTCCCCTGGCGGGATCAGTGGCAAACGCATGCACTGAGGTCAACACGCCGGAGCGGACCAAAAAGGTGCCCAGTAGGCTCAGCGAAAAGGCAAAAATAGCCAGTAACACGGTCCAGCTTTTGAACAGCCCGCGTTTATCCGTGGCTGCAAGCGAATGGATTAGCGCGGTTCCTGCCAACCAAGGCATGAATGAAGCATTCTCCACTGGGTCCCAGAACCACCAACCACCCCAGCCCAACTCATAATATGCCCACCAACTTCCCAGCATAATGCCTAGACTGAGAAAGCCCCATGCAATGTTGGTCCAGGGCCTCGACCAGCGCGCCCAGGATGCATCCAATCGGCCGCCAAGAAGCGCGGCGATAGCGAAAGCAAAAGCCACAGAAAACCCGACGTAGCCCATATAGAGCAGCGGCGGATGTATAATGAGGCCGGGGTCCTGTAGCAGTGGGTTGAGGTCGCCGCCGTCGACGGGGGTGCCGGGTAAGAGACGGGCAAAGGGATTGGACGTCACCAGAGAAAAAGAGAGGAAGCCAACACCAATAGCACCCATAACCGACAATACTCTCGACAACACTAGCAGCGGTAACGACGGGCTAAACAGCGCCACGGCTGCAGTCCATAGAGCAAGGATCAGCGCCCACAGCATCAGAGAGCCCTCGTGATTGCCCCACACCGCGGCAAACTTGTAGATTGGGGGCAACAGACTGTTGCTGTGGGAGGCAACGAGCGCCACCGAAAAATCGTCCTGCAGAAATGCACTGGCCAAACAGCCAAAACTAATTCCTACAAAAACCAACACGCCAATAGCGAGTGTCGGCGCCAGTGCCATGGCGGTCGCATTACCACGCCAAGCGCCCCAGGCAGGCACAGTGGCGAGCATTAGCGTCAGACAAAACGCAATAATTAGGGCAAAGTGCCCGATTTCAGGCATCATTTTGTTTTACCTTTTTTGTCATAGCCGGAGTTTTCCAATGCATACGCAACCTCAGGGGGCATATAATTTTCATCGTGCTTGGCTAAAATTTCAGTCGCCTGCAGCACGCCTTCGCTATCGAGCACACCGGACGCAACGGCACCCTGCTCTTCGCCAAAGAGATCTGGCAGGATACCGATGTAAACGACGGGCACCGATGCTTGATAGTCCGTCAACATAAAGCTCACCTCCAGACTATCGTCAGCGCGTTGCACACTACCTTCCTCCACCATGCCTCCGACTCGAATAGACTGACCCGTTGGGGCCTTACCCGAAGCAACATCTGCTGGCGGGTAAAATAAATTGATATTGCCGCGCAAGGCATAGGACACCAAACCGACTGCCACGCTGGAGAAGAGCGCCACAAAAAGCACCAAATACAGCCTTTGTTTCCGCACTGGATGCATTACTGTTCTCCTCTTACGCCGCTACCGGTTGCACTCTCAGTGCGCCTAAGCTCAGCCGCTAATTGCTCCAACAAGCGATTGCGCCGCCGTAACGGCGCAACAAGCACTGCCGTGATGACCACAATAGTGATCAGGTAGGCGGGCCACACATAGATGCCGTGTCCATTCATCGTAAGCAGGGCCTGAAAACTGTCGAAATACATCAGCGCCTGCTCTCTTTGCCTGCGATTTTTTTCACCCACTGGGTGCGTGACTCACGCTGCAGTAATTCCGCGCGCATGTTCATCAATAAGCAGCAGGTAAACAGCGCGTAAAACGCTGCAATCATCAGCAACAGCGGATATAGCATGCTGGGGTCTATAGTGGACTCGCCGCTAAACTTAATGGAGGCGGGCTGATGCAGGCTGTACCACCAGTCCACCGATTTGTAGATAATAGGAATGTTCACCATCCCCACCAAACTAAGCACAGCGCAGGCTTTACCGGCGGCCTCCTTATTGTCAAAAGCCTCATACAATGCAACCACACCCAGATACAAAAACAGCAGAATTAACATAGAGGTGATCCGAGCGTCCCAGACCCACCAAGTGCCCCACGTTGGTTTACCCCAGATCGCTCCGGTCAACAAAGCGATGAACGTTAGGGCGGCTCCGACCGGCGCGGCCGCTTTCATCACTACGTCCGCCATCTTCATCCGCCAGATCAGGCTGATGGCGCCTGCAATTGCCATTACATAGTAGCCGGCCAGTGCCACAACCGCTGCCGGCACATGGATGTAAATAATGCGGTAGCTGTTGCCCTGACGAAAATCCGGCGCAGTAAACAACAGGCCCCAGACCATCCCACCGACTAATGCAACGAGGGTGACGGGAACAAGCCAGCGCAGAATGGCACCTGCGATTGCGTACAACCAGGGAGGCGAGCCAAGTTTATGAAAGAAGGTCCACATAACGGCGTAGATTATACCGTTCGCTCGGCGCGGAACAAACTAATATCCAAAACCTGAGCGTATGTTTTGAACAAAATATCAGGCATCTATGCTAATCCTCAATCCTGCGGCAATCGCCAGTGGCGCTAACGCGATGGCCAAGCTCAACATCGCTCCCAGAATGGCCAGATA
>JAPKBI010000173.1 GCA_028823475.1 Halioglobus sp.
GCCAACCACCTCCGATTCCCAGTGAAATAAGTCCTACTAGAACCGGCCCAACTCAAACACTATCGCATGTCGCATCGAGTTATTTATGGCAATCAATCCTTATCACATTATTTTGCTGGCCTCTAGGGATAGTCTGCCTTCTCAAGGCTAGTAAAGTCAGATCACTGACAAAGTCAGGCCATAGATCCGAGGCGCTTATCGCATCTAAGAATGCTAAAATATGGTGTTGGATTGGCTCCATCATAGCCTCCATTATCTGTCTTCTTTTAGTTCTTGATACCTTAGTTATCGAATTGTCTGCTAGAGGATACATTTCTAGATAAGCCTATAAGTGAACCGGGGGATTTTGAGGTCGAAAGCGATGCGGTCACTAGTTCGCCGAGCGCACCCACACCCACTTCACCGCGAAGAGGGGACGGCTGCACGTCACCGTCCGGGAAATAGGGGTCCCAGGTGAGAATTCTGGCAATTATTGATCCCCATGGGTTCTCTCATCGATGCCCCGCAACCCCCTTTTCCCCGGTCCGGCCCGACGGCTCGCTCAGGGGCCTCACCTAAAAGCAAAATCCTAGCAGCAAACGGGGCTCAGGGCACCCGTTTCATAAGAGCCATCAGATCTTCCCCTTCTGTTGTTCGGCGAGCTCCTTCTGGTAGGCCTCCCTCGCGGCGACGTCGTCCTCGGCGTCCACCGAATAGAAGATGAAGCCGAGCGCGCGCCGGGTGCGGGTCTTTGACGAGTTGCCATCGGCGCGGTGGATGGTGAGCGCGTGGTGCGCCAGCAGGTCTCCGGGCGAGGCCGGTTGCGGTTCCTCCCTCGCCAGGTCGTCATCGCTGCCGAAATCCGTCATACCTTGCGAAAAACCTAGCGTCCCGGTACGCCCATGCTCACGCATGCCGTCGAGGTGCGATCCTTTGACGTAGCGCACGCAGCCGTTCTCTGCATCGACCTCTTCGAGCGCCATCCACATCGTCAGCGCATGCGGCGGATCGAGCTTGAAGTAGTATCCGTCCTGGTGCGGCGGTGTCGGCTGGCCGATCCCTGGAGGCTTATTGAAAAATTGCATGTTCTTGCCGACCACCTCAGAGCCCAGCAGCTCCTCGGCTAGCTGCCGCGGTTTTCCTGCAAAGAACTCGGCGAACCAGGCGTCGTGATCCTGCATCCGCTGCAGCTGCTTCAGGGTCGACGCATCGTCTTTGTCTTCGTAGAAGACATGTTCGGCGGGAAGCGTGGGCACCACCTCGTCGATGTAGCGTCCCAGCTGCGTCAAACACTCGCCCACCTCGTCGGCGGAGAGGAAGGACGCCACGGCGACGTAGCCGTCCGTTTCGAAAGTTTCGCGTTTTGTCATATTATTAAAGGGTAACGAGTCATCCAGAGACGCGCAGGAATCTCGACTAGACCCAGAGCAGATTCCAGCGATTACTGCAAGCAACTTGGGCGTGAAACTAACACCGGTGATGGCCAAAATAACCCGCAGATTGGAGGAGTTATTTCCTGACAAGCCCCTAGGGTATTCTGCGGTGCCCAGAGCGATCTTGCATTCCTTACACTCATCAACCCCCTTTTCCCCGCCCTCCGATCCGGCCCAACGACTGCTCCAGGGGCCTCCCGCCAAAAGCAAATTCCTAGCAGTTTTACTCCTGACTCCTGCCTACGGTGCCTGCCCGATCGTCCCGCCCTCGATAAAATCCACCTTGGTGAAGGTTTGTCTCAGATCCTTCTTGCCTTGGCTCACGTTATTCGCCCAACGAACCACGCGGCGCAGCACTGGGCGGTAGTCCCAGTGGAGGTGAGCGACCTATGGCTGACACCAGTCAAAATCCGGATCGCTATAACAACCCCCTTTCTCCCCCATGTATTCCGCCAAACCCCGGTTTCCGCGACCTTCCCGCCAAAAGCAAATTCCTAGCAGTAGGCCGATCTGATTGTGCTTCGCAAATACGGCGTTATTCGCCATCTCGCTGAATAAATTAATCAGCTATTTCTCGCTTACCGCGTTTTCAAATCTCAGATTCTTGATAGGTTTGCCGTTAGAGTCCAGCATCCGCAGGGCAAATCCCCAAGGCGTGCCTCCACGGCAAGTTTTAACCAGCAGGGTATTCAAACCTTTATTAAGCGTAATCGCAACTTTATCACTATCGGGGACGATACCATTCCATCCCCTGTAAGCAGTACTCTCATGCACCTGGGCTTTGTTCAGCCAGACTTTAACAGGCCCGTCACTACCAAGCGACAATGTCACCTGCTGCTTCTTCGGCGACCAGACGTTCGTCACTGCGTAAGCTGCCCCATTGCCTTTGAAGGTGACGGAAAAATCAACACCCATATTAGTTTCGGTAGTCTGCGCCTTGCCACGGTACCACGGTGCCCGAACTGCCGGCGTCGGCATAATACTGGCAGGCAGATAGGCACGGTCGATCCATTGAACTGTTTGGCCTCCGCTGCCCGGATACTTAGCATCAAAATTAAGTTCATTCTCCGGCGGATAGACAGCTTTAAGACCGGCATGATTGTCATCGGCAAACGGGCCTATGACTTTCCAGGGTTGTTCCGCCACCAGCTTCCAAAGTTCACGACGTTCGTCAAGGTTGTGGAAGTAACGAATAGGAATACGAATCGGCGGAAGGGTTTTGCGGAATTTCTTCAGATACCTGTCGTAAGTATAGGCCATTTCACGCGGTTTTGTTTTCCAGAACAAACGAACTTTCGCTGTCCCCAGCGGTATTTCCACAGTACCATCCTTGATAGCAGCAGATTTACCGTCGACAAGAACCTTCGAAACATCCGCAAAGTAAGGCAGATGCAGGATTACAGATTTCGGACGATACTTAAATTCCGAAGAAAGAATTATTTCCGCACCATCTTCGAGTATCGTTTGGGTAAAACTCACCGGCCCGTAAAAAGTCGCCGCATCCTTTATACCGATTTTATTACCTACTTTTCCTGCCCACTCAGCAGGAACAACACTCAGTAGATGCAGATTGCCGCTCCAGTCTTCACGAACGAGCATATTGCGTATCAGCGAGGGGTAATTCGCATTGAACCACCCGTGCTGCTCAATACCGTAACGAGGCTTCCACGCAACCTCATAACTACCGTGAGTCGAGCCGGTATGCGCAAGCTGGCCGTAGAGGTCTTCGACAACCAGCTTCTGCTCACCGCGAATAACCATTGCCTCCATCATCCAGATAGAACGATAAGGAAAAGTCGCCCCACTTATACCGTCATAATGTCCTAAAACGCCCCACTCATACCGAGAACGCATCCGTTTGATAGTGGCATCAATTGCCGGGTCAAATGGGTCCAACGCTTCGTGCGGCCAAATCAGCAGTATGTTGTCACGGTCTTCGCCCCATCCGTCGCCGCGGTTGCTCGTTCCACGGTCAAACGTACCCGGCACATAACCAGCCTCTTTCATCGCCTTATCGACCGCCGCCTGCACAGCAGGTACAAGACGTGCCAGGACACGATCGGTCTGGGCAACGAGTTTGGGGTTTTTCATACGCTGAGCCATAAGCCGTGTAGCCCGCAGCGCCGCGACCGCCCAGAAATTATCACCGGAGCGATGTCCGTTTTCCTTAATACCGGGAACATCCACACCGACAAACTCATTGTCACAAAGTGTGCAGCGAGGGATAAGGCCTCGCTCATCAGCAGCAGTTGCCTTTTCAATCCAGGTAGTCAGAGCTTTAATCTCAGGTAGAATTTCCTTGGCGTATTTTTTATCGTGAGACATAAGGAAGTAATCCGCGAAACGCCAAAGCTTCTGCGGGTACTTGCTAAGGTCGCGTGTATCGTCAAGCCTTGGGTTCAGCGCCAACTTCATACCCCTTGGCATTGTAACCGAATTACTGCCAAAACCAGTGCCCTGTAGAAATCGTATATTCTGACGTGTAATCTCAGGATGCCCGAACAAATCGTATATTCGCATAGTAAAAATGCCGTCACGGAAGAACGTCCGTGGATATTGAATCCGGCTGACAAACTGGGCGTAATATTTGCCGCGTTTTTCACGGGCAATTAGTTGGTCAATGAACGAAGTTTTGAGCGTATTGATAGTTTTGTCCTGAGGAATCTGGAACTGCGTACCACTGCTGAGCAGCGAATCCCAAAAATCAACGGTCCCTTTGAAGTACTTTTCGTAGTCAGCGGTTTTTAATTTCCGGACAATTTTCGAATCGCTGGGCAGCATTTTGAGCGGGACCTTCATAATAGTAGATTTGCTTTGGCCCGGCTGTAAATACCATTGATATTTCACCATGCAGACCGCGCTCATTGGGATACTGTAGGCCTGTTCCGCATTAAATTCTTTAGTATACGGCACACCTATTGAGGCATATCTACCATCAATTTCCGTTTCATCATACATGAACAGCAGTTTTCCATTCTCAGTGGCCATGCCATCATTCATCTTGTATGCTCGGTCGGGGTCGAATTCCGCTCGACTGTAACTGCCGGAGTCGGTATATTTAGCGGAATAGACAGAGGCCGCCCAGTAAACAGCCTTTTGCGGCTGCTTTGTTTGGTTTTTTACAGAGAGCTTAACAAACATCATCAGCTCATCCTCAGGGTTTGGGGTGAGGTTTGCAGCAAAAGCTTCGATGCTGTATAGAACTTTATCGCGGGTTTCGGAGCACTGGATAATGGGCAGATAGCCTTTGCATCGCGTCTTTACACGTTTTTGCAAAATAGTCGGGTGTTCACCGGTAAAAAAAGCGAGCCTTCCCCAGAAATCCGGATATACAGCGAACGCACCCTGACCATCCATAATTCCAAGTGCCATACTGGGCTGGGAATAATAAGAATATGGGTCGGAGAACGATTCTGTCTCGTACTTAACGTTTACGGCAAATAGCTGTGAATGGAGTGCAAATAAGATTATCAGGGCGATAAAGCATCCAGCCGGTGTAAAGTGATTTGTTTTTTGTGGTTTTGGATTACAAGTTTTGTTCATTTTGAATCTCCGTTAAAAAAAATAGTAAATAGTTTTTCATCTCATCTCGACCCGTACTGGGTGTACAGACAGAAGATTTGAAGCGCAAAGGCTTTAATAATAATTAACCCCCTTTCTCCCCCATGTATTCCGCCAAACCCGGGTTTCCGCGACCTTCCC
>JAPKBI010000174.1 GCA_028823475.1 Halioglobus sp.
GCGCTTCGCGCTGCTCGTAAAGCCGGTGAAAATATCGTGCGAGCGTCTGATGAGCTCCATCGCTTTGAAGTAAAAGCCAAAGGGGTTAACAACTTCGTAACGGAGGTTGATCTTAATGCCGAGCAGGAAATTATTTACCAGCTACAGAAAGCCTATCCTGACCATGCTATTTTGGGTGAAGAGAGTGGCTTTATCGGGAGTGAGGATGCGGAGTATCGATGGATAATCGATCCACTTGATGGCACCACCAACTTTATTCGCGGTATTCCTCACTATGCAGTGTCAATAGCCTGTATGTATCGGGGTAAGCTTGAGCATGCGGTTATTGTCGATCCAGTGCGGCAAGAGGAGTTCACTGCATCGAGAGGACGTGGTGCGCAGCTTAACGGTCACAGAATTCGCGTGAGCGAACTTGCGAATCTGGAAGGCGCTTTGTTGGGAACGGGTATTCCATTCAAGAATCACTGCGATGACAAACTGGAAGCCTACAGTAAATCGATTGAAGTCCTCGCGTCTCAGTGTGCCGGTATTCGCCGCGCTGGTGCCGCATCTCTGGATTTGGCTTATGTTGCGGCAGGTCGTCTGGACGCATTCTGGGAGATCGGGCTATCGTCTTGGGACATGGCAGCCGGGGTGCTGCTGGTGCGCGAGGCGGGTGGGCTGGTGGCAGACATTGACGCATCCGATAATTACTTGGACTCTGGCAATATTGTGTGCGGAAATCCTAAGTGTTTTAAAGCAGTACTGCAGGTTGTTAAGCCCCTGTTGTCTTGAGCTTTGGCTTCCTGGTGGCCGCTAATTGCTGGTAAATTCGATTAATTCCCGTGCGATTTTCTGCTAAACTGCTTCGCCCTTTCGTCGTAGCCCCGAAATAGCCAATGAACACGGACAATATTCGCATTGTATTGGTCAATACCAGTCATCCTGGCAACATTGGGGGTGTCGCCCGCGCGATGAAAAATATGGGCCTGACGCGATTGTATCTGGTGGCTCCTCGGGACTATCCGAATGAGCAAGCGGAATGGCGTGCGGTTTCAGCCAAGGATATTCTCGACACGGCCATTGTTGTGCCGACTCTCGAAGACGCAATTATAGATTGTCAGTTTGTGGTGGGCACCAGTGCGCGAGAGCGTCGAATACCGTGGCCCCTTCTGGATGCTCGCCAGTGTGCTGAGCGCATGGCGCAGGCATCATCGCAAGAACAGGTTGCCGTGTTGTTCGGTCGTGAAGATCGCGGTTTGACCAACGAAGAGCTGAGAGTGTGCAATCTGCATCTCAATATCCCGACGGCAGGTGCATACAGCTCGCTGAATCTGGCGATGGCCGTGCAAATTGTTGCTTACGAGTTACATATGCTGAGATCCTCTGCGGAATTGCCCGTAAATGAGCTAGAGCAGTGGGATAGCCCGTTTGCTTCGCAGGGCAATATGGAGCACTTTTATCAACATCTCGAAGAAACGCTTATCGATGTGGAGTTTTTGGACCCGACGGCACCGCGCCAGCTAATGTCTCGTCTGCGCCGCCTGTACACGCGGGTGCGATTAGATGAGATGGAGCTTAATATTCTGCGGGGAGTCCTTAGCGAGACTCAAAAGTGGGTAAAACGCGCGCGTAAGGGGTCTTAATCGAGCCGCTTTACCCGACAAAAATAGTCGGACTAATAGTTGACCAATTTGGTGGGTTATTGCATAATTCGTCCACGCTGATGGGCGAGGGCAGAGGATGCGACTGACAACAAAAGGGCGATATGCGGTAACTGCAATGCTTGATCTTGCATTACACAGCAGCGATCGGCCTGTTAGTTTGGCCGACATTTCGGGGCGGCAAGATATATCGCTGTCCTACCTGGAGCAGCTGTTTTCTAAGCTGCGGCGCAACAGTTTAGTGAGCAGCGTGCGAGGCCCTGGTGGTGGATACCGCTTAAGCCGAGGCGGCCACGACATTTTTGTGGCACAGATTATCGACGCGGTAAACGACACGGTTGATGCCACAGGGTGTGGCGGCACAGCTGACTGTCAGCAGGGCGAGGTATGTTTAACCCACTATTTGTGGTGCGACCTAAGCGATCAAATTCATGGCTTCCTGAGCGAAATCAGCTTGTCTAACCTGCTCGAGAAAAGGGAAGTTCAAACTATTGCGGCACGTCAGGATGCACGCAGTCATAATAGCCACAGTTCACTTGTGGCAGAAATCAGGGGCGATACATTACCCCTGACAGAAATTTAGGCAGGCGCTGAACGCGCGACAGTTTATGGAGCAATAGCAGTATGGAAAAACCGATTTACTTTGATTATCTGGCAACAACCCCAGTTGATCCTCGTGTGGTAGAAAAGATGGTCCATTGCCTGTCTATCGAAGGCAATTTTGGCAACCCGGCATCGCGCTCGCATCTTTACGGCTGGAAGGCGGAAGAGGCGGTGGAAAATGGCCGTCGTCAAGTCGCCGACCTGATCAAAGCAGACCCCAGGGAAATTGTTTGGACCTCAGGTGCCACCGAGTCGGATAACCTTGCGATCAAGGGTGCGGCTCACTTCTATGTGAAGAAGGGAAAACACATTGTCACCTCCAAAATTGAACATAAGGCTGTTCTTGATACTTGTCGACAGCTAGAGCGAGAAGGCTTTGAGGTCACTTACCTCGATCCAGGCAGCAACGGTCTGATTACGCCCGAAGCGGTTAGAGCGGCATTGCGTGAAGACACCGTTTTAGTCACGATCATGCACGCTAATAACGAGATTGGCACTGTCAACGATATAGCCGGGATTGGTGAGGTGACGCGTGCTGCTGGTGTACTGTTCCATGTTGATGCAGCCCAGAGTGCGGGAAAAGTCGTCATTGACATGGAAAACATGAAGGTCGACCTGCTTTCGATGTCTGCCCACAAGATGTATGGACCGAAGGGTATTGGCGTTTTGTATGTGCGGCGTAAGCCGCGGGTTCGACTCGAGGCGCAGATGCACGGCGGCGGACACGAGCGTGGTATGCGTTCGGGCACACTGCCTACCCATCAGATTGTTGGTATGGGTGAGGCCGCTCATGTTGCTCAAGAGGGCATGGAGCTCGAAGCAGTGCGACTGAAGGCGCTGCGTCGTCGCTTTTGGGACGGCATCAAGGATATCGAGGAAGTGCATATTAATGGTGATGGTGTGCACCGTTTGCCGGGCGCGTTGAATGTCAGTATTGCGTTTGTAGAAGGTGAATCTCTGATTATGTCGCTCAAAGATTTGGCCGTTTCAAGCGGCTCAGCGTGCACATCTGCAAGTCTGGAGCCGTCTTATGTATTGCGGGCACTTGGGCTCAGCGATGAATTGGCGCACAGCTCGCTACGTTTCAGTTTTGGTCGTTTCACCACTGATGACGATGTGGATGCGGCAGTAGCACAATTGCGTACCGCGGTAGAAAAGCTTCGAGACTTATCCCCTTTGTGGGACATGTTTAAGGATGGTGTAGACTTGGACAGCATAGAGTGGGCTGCCCACTAATTCCAATTGGAGGAACAAGACAATGGCATACAGTGATAAGGTATTAGACCACTATGAAAACCCCCGCAATGTCGGGAAACTCGATGCGGATGATGAAAGCGTGGGTACCGGAATGGTCGGTGCTCCAGCCTGTGGAGACGTTATGCGTTTGCAGATTAAAGTTAACGCTGACGGCATCATCGAGGATGCTAAGTTTAAGACCTACGGTTGCGGCTCGGCGATCGCCTCGAGCTCCCTGCTCACAGAGTGGGTGAAAGGTAAAAACCTTGATGAGGCAGAGCAGATTCGCAATACGGAAATCGCCGAGGAGCTGGCGTTGCCGCCGGTCAAGATTCACTGTTCTGTATTGGCTGAAGATGCTATCAAAGCAGCAGTCAAGGACCTCCGGGAAAAGCGGAGCCGTTAGTATGGGTGTTAGCATTACAGAATCTGCAGCGAAGCACGTTGCAGGGCAACTGGTGTCCCGAGGCAATGGGCTGGGTATTCGTCTGGGGGTAAGGACGTCCGGCTGTTCTGGTATGGCATACGTGCTTGAGTTTGTTGACGAAGTGCAGGTAGAAGACCAGGTGTTTGAGGACCATGGTGTGAAGGTGTTTATCGATCCCAAGAGTATGGTTTACTTAGACGGTACGGAGCTAGATTTCGTGCGCGAGGGGTTGAACGAAGGTCTCCAGTTCCGCAATCCCAACGTCTCCGCTGAGTGCGGCTGCGGTGAGAGTTTCACCGTTTAGGTTAGGCGGTGTGATACTCTGGTATGTCTTTACCTGAATTCCAAAAAAATTATTTTCAGTTGTTCGATCTGCCAGAGGACTTTGCGCCGGATCAGGAGCAACTGGGAAAACGCTATCGACAGTTGCAGAAAGAGTTGCATCCTGATCGTTACGCTAGCGGCTCCGCTCATGAGCAGCGACTGGCGGTTCAGTATTCTGCCCTGATCAATGAAGCCTACGCCACACTGCGTAAAGCCCTTCCTCGTGCGCTTTACCTGCTTGAGTTGGCGGGCATGAGCAAGGAAGACATTTCGGGTCAGCAGATTGATGGCGGTTTTTTAATGGCGCAGATGGACTTGCGCGAGAAATTGATGTTGTTGGACGAGCTGGTCGATCCGGAGACCGCACTGGAGCACCTGGTCACTGAAATTGGTTTAGACGTCAATCAATTGCATGAGCAGTTTTCTTGTGCGTACTCTGTGGGCGAACTATCCGCTGCTGCTAGCGCCTGCGTTAAATTGCAATATCTGGAAAAACTGCTGCTGGAAGCTGAGCAGATGGAATCCAGATTGATAGACAATCAGACTTAACAGGATCAATCATGGCGCTACTAAACATCGCCGAGCCGGGACAGTCCCCTCTTCCGCACCAAATAAAGCGGGCAATTGGTATTGACCTCGGTACGACGAACTCCCTGGTTGCTACGGTGCGGGCCGGTAGCGCAGCTATACTGCCTGACGAGAAAGGCGTGATGATGCTGCCTTCGGTGGTTAATTATACCGATGCACAGATACCACTGGTGGGCGCCGGCGCATTGGCCTTGGCGGCCCAACACCCGGCTGACACCCTTATGTCGGTAAAGCGCTTTATGGGACGTGGGAGTCGTGATGCGATTGGAGACGCGCAGCGTTCTCATTA
>JAPKBI010000175.1 GCA_028823475.1 Halioglobus sp.
GTATCCACCTCTGAGCCATCTTCCAAACTGACGGAGAAGTTCAAGTAAACTCGAGTTCCTTCACTTACGGTTACAAGCGTCATTGATCAGTCTTCCGTTCACCCAAGATGGGTCTGTCCCGATGTAAAAAGCTGTCGATCAACATACCAGCCGCCCCTAATGATATAGCCGCATCGGCAATGTTAAAGGCGGGAAAATAACGGCCCTCGTAGTGGGCCGAAACAAAGTCCACCACATAACCCAATGCGACACGATCCCACAAATTACCCAAAGCGCCTCCCAGAATCATGCCGAGGCTTAGTGCCAACAGCAACTGGCCCCGCGGCATGAGATACAGCCAGACGGCCAGTACGGCGCTTATCCCGATCGCAGCCGCACTAAAGAAATAGCGCTGCCAACCGCCGGCGTCGCTTAAAAAACTGAAGGCCGCCCCAGCATTATGCTGTAACGTAAAGTTCAACCACCAGAACACAGGCACCGGCTGTCCGTACTCAAGGCCGCTGCTCGCGAGACCTTTGGTGTACTGGTCCAACAGAATGATAACCAGCGCCAGACCAAACCATGGCAAAGAGGAAATTCCGTTACGCATACTGACGTTGCTCCCCTTCACCATCAATGTTGTCCACACAACGGTCGCACAAGGTCGGATGCAGCGCACTATTGCCGAGCGTAGAACTGCGGTGCCAACAGCGTTCACATTTCTCGTCTTCGACGACGGTGATCTGTATACGCAGATCGGGAAGATCCGTGCTCATTGCATCAGAATCGGCAGCGCTCAAAGGCATCAATGTTGCGGAGGAAGCGATTAATACAAACCGCAATTCGTCCCCCAATGCCTGCAAGCTCTCGTTTAATTCAGCGGAGCAATACAGTGTAACTGCAGCATCCAGTGAGCCCCGCAGTACGCCTGCGGCACGCTGTGACTCCATGGCCTTGTTGACCGCGGCGCGAACCAAAATCAACTGCTGCCAAAAATCTTCTCCCATCGACTCACCGGCTGAGAGTTTTTGTAAATCATCGCTCCATAGCGCCAGCATTACCGATGGCCCTCGTTCTCCCGGCAGATTCTCCCAGATCTCTTCCGCCGTAAAACTGAGTATGGGTGCGATCCAACGCACCAGCGCCTCACCAATATGGTACATCGCAGTTTGAGCAGAGCGCCTAGCTAGGCTGTCCGATTGCGTGGTGTAAAGACGGTCTTTGATAACGTCCAGGTAAAAACCCCCTAAATCATTAGCGCAAAAATTGTGCAGCATCTGATAGACCTGATGGAAATTATAGCTGCGATAGGCCTCCACCAAGTCTTGCTGCAACTGCGCCGCTCTGTCCACCGCCCAGCGGTCGAGGGACAGCATGTCAGAAAAACACAGAACATCCACGTCTGGATCGAAACCATCAAGATTGGACAAGAGAAATCGCGCAGTGTTGCGAATTCTGCGATAGGAGTCGGCGGTGCGCTTGAATATTTCATCACTGACCGCCAGTTCACCACGGTAGTCGGTGGCTGCAACCCACAAGCGCAGAATATCAGCGCCAAGCTCATTCATCGCCTTCTTGGCCGGGATAATGTTACCAAGAGACTTGGACATCTTGCGGCCGTCACCGTCCACCGTAAAGCCGTGAGTCAGCACTGTCTTATAAGGCGCTGCACCGTCGATAGCAATGCCGGTCAACAGCGAAGACTGAAACCACCCCCGATGCTGATCAGAGCCTTCCAGATAAAGATCGGCAGGACTGTGCAGTTCATCGCGCTGACGTAGCACACACGCATGGGTTACGCCTGAATCAAACCAAACATCCAGCGTATCTGTGACCTTCTCGTAATCATCGGATGCCTCACCCAACAACTCGGCCGCATCCAGATCAAACCAGGCATCTACGCCCTTCTGCTCCATGCGTTGGGCAACCTGTTCCATCAACTGCAGGGTCTGCGGATGCAGTTCACCCGTTTCTTTGTGCACAAACAGGGCGATAGGAACGCCCCAGGTACGCTGACGCGAGATACACCAGTCTGGCCGACTGATTAGCATCCCCTCGATACGTGCTTTGCCCCATTCGGGCAGCCACTGCACACCTTCTACAGCCGTCAGCGCTTTTGTCAGCAACCCTTGCTTACGCATGCTCACAAACCATTGCGGCGTTGCTCGAAAAATAATCGGCGTCTTGTGGCGCCAGCAATGAGGATAAGAGTGCTGAATGTCTTCGCTGTGCAGGAGCACGCCACGTTCCTGCAATAACGCAATGATAGCGGTGTGAGCCTTTAATACATGCTGACCCGCAAAGTACTCAGTGTCTGGAAGGTATACACCGTTTCCACCTACCGGGTTGTAGACTTCAAGATCGTATTGCTTGCCCACCACGAAATCGTCCTGACCATGCGCCGGAGCAGTATGCACCGCCCCGGTACCCGCTTCCATCGTGACGTGATCACCAAGAATCATCGGTACCTTTCGGTCAAGGAAGCAATGCTGTAGCAACTGATTTTCTAACGCGGCGCCTTTGCATCGCCCCACTATTTTCAGTGACCCTAGGCCAAAGCGGGAAGCGCAGGCCTCCGCTAATTCTTCAGCCACCAATAAGGCCCTACCGTGTCCCTCAATCAATACGTAATCCAACTGTGGATGAACACACACAGCCCTATTGGCTGGCAGCGTCCAGGGCGTCGTGGTCCAGATGGGCACTGCGATTTCGCCGTCATAGGCTGCGCTGCAGATGGTGTTAAATGCCGCAGGATCAACCGCAATAAAAGCCACATCGATTGCTACTGAACCCTTATCCTGATACTCCACTTCTGCCTCAGCCAGAGCTGAACCACAGTCCATACACCAATGCACCGGTTTGAACCCTTTGTGCAGGTGGCCATTATCTATAATCCGTGACAACGCGCGGACAATGTTTGCCTCAAATTTAAAATCCATGGTCAAGTAAGGTTTGGACCAGTCACCGATAACCCCCATGCGGATAAAGTCGGCACGCTGCCCACCAATTTGACCTGTGGCGTATTCACGGCATTTCTGACGGAACTCCGTCGCAGTCACTTTAACGCCAGGTTTGCCTATTTTTTTTTCGACATTGAGCTCTATCGGCAGGCCATGGCAGTCCCAGCCAGGTATGTAGGGAGCATCAAAACCGTCCAATGTCCTAGATTTGACAATAATGTCCTTCAGAATTTTGTTAACTGCATGCCCTACGTGCAGATCTCCATTCGCGTAGGGAGGGCCATCGTGCAGGATAAACTTGGGGCGCCCGGCGCACTCTTGACGAATTTTTTCGTACAAATCCATTTCCTGCCATTGTTTCAGACGCTGAGGCTCCCGTTGGGCGAGGCTCGCCTTCATTGGGAAATCCGTCTGGGGCAAATTCAGTGTGTCTTTATAATCGCTCATAATGTCTCTATCGAATTCGAGCCCTGGTGAAACCAGGCCCGTGTCTTCTCTATATCCCTCGCTATGTTCTCTTGCAACTCTTCTACCGAATCAAACTTTTTTTCATCCCGCACCTTATGGCGAAACGTGACTTCAATGTGCTTGCCATATAAATCAATATCGCGATCCAACAAATGCACTTCGAGATTGGCCTTGATACTGTCATCAACCGTAGGCCTGACGCCAACGTTGGCCACACCTTGAGCATTCTGCAAACCGCCTCCGCTGACTTCCACTATATACACCCCAGACAAAGGTGCTCGCAGCCGACGTAATTCCAAATTAGCCGTGGGCGTACCAATTTTTCGCCCCAGCTGGCGGCCATAAATCACTCGGCCAGAAATACTATAGGGCCGACCCAACAAGGCCTCCGCTTCTAAAAAATCGGCGCTCTCCAGTGCCTCCCGAATACGGGTACTACTCACTCGCTCACCGTCGATTGCGAACGTCGGTGTCGATCCGGCAGAATAACCATAACGACGACCTTGCTGCTGAATAAACTCGATATCGCCCTGGCGGTCAGCACCAAAGCGAAAATCGTCACCTAACACCACGTAACGCACACCCAAGCCGGCAACAAATATATCGTCAACAAAACGCTGTGCCGACATACCTCGAAGTTGCTCATTGAAACGGATCCGCAACAAACGGTCTACGCCAATCGCCTCCATCGCGCGAGTCTTCTCCCAAAAACTCATTATTCGAGCGGGGGCCTTCAGCGGAGAAAAATACTCTCGAGGCAGGGGCTCAAACACAATCACTAGCGACGGCAGCGACAGCTCCCTCGACTTATCAAGGAGATGACGAATAACCGCCTGATGGCCCCGATGCACGCCATCAAAAGCACCAATCGTCGCAACACAACCGTGATGTCTGGGCCGCAGATTATGCAAGCCTCGAATCAGTTCCATGAGGTATGAAAACCCAGTCAGACCAAACCAATGAGTATAGCGAAAATGCGCTCCCTAGCCTAATTCCCAAGCGCCCTCAAGAGGGTGAATATGCCACGCAGAGATAGGTGCTCAATGCGTAGAAGGCGCCCGCAAGTGCAACATTCGAGTACCCAACAGCAAGTGACAGGTAAAATATACTCCAACACCGGCGCCGCAAAGGAGCAGTAGTTCAAAAATCCTCTGATCCCAGCGCCAATCTGACCACGCACTGCTATCGGGCGAAATCAATAGCACCGCAGCGCCCATACACGCAGTGGATATGAGCAGGCGCAGTATATAGACCGTCCACCCGGGCTGGAATTGATAGAAACCAGCTCGCAGCAACCCGCGCAGCAACATCCCAGCATTCAGTATGGCGGCGGCACTGGTAGCCAGAGCAAGCCCCACGTGTCCGATGTTCCACAGGTACATCAGTGGCAAAGTGAACAGCAGATTCATAACCATATTCGCTACCATAGCAATGATACCAATCTTCACCGGTGTAGCCGTATCCTTGCGGGCGTAGAATCCTGGCGCCAAGACCTTTACCAGCATAAACGCAATCAAGCCGAGACTGTAGGCACGCAAGCTCAAGGCTGACATGTCAACGTCTCTAGCGTTTAGTGCACCGTACTCAAACAGCGTAATTAATATGGGCTTAGCGAGCAGTATTAACGCCAGAGCCGAGGGCACTCCAATCAACAACACCCAACGCAGCGCCCAATCTAGCGTGGCACTAAATGA
>JAPKBI010000176.1 GCA_028823475.1 Halioglobus sp.
CCTATGATGGTTGACGAAAACATCATTGCCGCACCAATGACAAGACTATCGATGATGGAGTATCCGAAGAGGTACGCTACCGCGCACCCGCCCAATAGGAAAATGCACGAGCTGAACACGGCAACCACTACGGACTTTCGCAGGGTCGCCCACAATGCTTGTGGCTGCATATCCAGACCAAGCAGGAACAGGAGGAAAATAATACCCACATGGCCGATATCTGTGAGCAGGTCGAGGTCGGTGACCAAGGATAAGCCATAGGGTCCAATGCAGGCACCTAGCGCGATGTACGCAATAATCAGTGGCTGACGAGTGTACAGGGCCAAGGAAGCGAATACGGCTGCCCCAGTGAATATTAGGAAAAATGAAAAGGTAATGCTACTGAAGTCCATTTATCGTGCTTCCGCCTTCGCCTTAGTGCCAGTGTAAACAAACCCGCGGCATATAGAAACGTAGGCGGTATTTATAACCGGCGACGAAAAAGTGGAAGCGGCTGGTCGATGGCGGCTTGATAGTGTTCAGTAAAATCCCTCAGGCTTGTTAGGGCCGCGTTCAGATCTGAATCATCTGCCATTTGGAAAGCATCGAAGCCACAGCGCTGCAGGTAGGTTAGCTGATCGCGGATAAAGTGTCCGCTGGCACGCAGCTCACCTTGGTAGCCATGTTCGCGCACGTCACGTGCGTACGAGAACCCTCGGCCATCGGTAAAAACAGGAAAATTAATCACTAATAGGTCGATTTTCTCGAGGGCGTCGAACAGAGGAGTAGGTTCCTGGCCAGGCTCCAATTGTACCGCACTGCCATCTTTGTCGGCGAGATTGTGCCATTGTTCGAGGCTGCAAATCTGGCCGTGTTCTGGCGCCGAGCAGTCTGGATCTATAGGCTTCCATGTGTCGTCGACGATGCTGTCATGCTTAATCAGCCTGCGCATATGCTCGCTCCTTGAACGGGTGGATCCCTACACGCCGGTAAGTATCGAGAAAGTTCTCGTCTTCTTTGCGCAATGTCACATAGGTGGAAAGGATCCTGTCGATGACCTCTGGGACGTCTTTTTGCTTAAATGATGGCCCTAAAATCTTACCTATAGACGCATCTTTTGCCTGATTGCCACCCAAGCAAATTTGATAGAACTCTTGGCCTTTTTTATCCACTCCCAAAATGCCAATCTGACCGACATGATGATGACCACAGGCATTCATACAGCCACTGATGTTGAGTTCCAGTGGCCCGAGGTCATAGACATAGTCCAGATCATCAAAGCGTGTCTGGATGGCCTCCGCGATGGGGAGTGACTTGGCGTTTGCCAGCGAACAGTAGTCGCCGCCGGGACAACAAATAATGTCAGTGAGGTATCCAATATTTGGAGTGGCTAAGCCTGCTGCTTGCAGTCTCTGCCAGAGTGCGTATAGGGCAGAAACCTGAACGTCTCCCAGCACCATATTTTGTTGGTGTGTACTTCGAATCTCACCGAAGGAGTACAGGTCTGATAGCTCCGCAAGCAGTTCAAGTTGTTCGGCCGTGATGTCTCCTGGTGCGAAGCCTGTTGCTTTCAAGGACAGCGTGACTATCCGATAACCGGGCAAACGGTGGTCTTGGGTATTCCGCTTGATCCAGTTAGCGAAGATCGGATCTCGCGTGCAATCTTGTTCGAGATCAGACATAGCCAGAGTGCTGTCTAGTGCTAGGTAGCTCGGGTCGCGGAAGAATGAGCGAGCTCTTATTATTTCTGCCTCAGTGAGGGTGGATGCGCCATCCTTTAGCGCAGTCCACTGTTGCTCCACCGCCTCCCGAAAGGCATCGATACCCATGGCCCTCACCAAAATTTTAATACGTGCTTTGTACTTGTTATCTCGACGCCCGTGTTGGTTATAGACTCGCAGGACAGCCTCCAGATAGGTCAGCAAATGCTTTTTGTCTAACCATTCGCAGATAACAGAGCCAATTGCGGGCGTGCGCCCCAGACCGCCTCCGACGAGAATTTTAAGACCGATTTCGCCGTCGTCATCGGCTACCAGCTCGATCCCGATATCGTGATAGTGGATGGCGGCACGGTCCTGAGTGGAGCCGCACACCGCGATTTTAAATTTTCGTGGCAGGAAGGCAAATTCGGGGTGCAAAGTCGACCACTGTCGAATGATTTCACAGTAGGGGCGGGGGTCCTCCAGTTCATCAGAGGCGACCCCTGCGAACTGGTCAGTCGTGGTATTGCGAATACAGTTGCCGCTGGTTTGAATCGCATGCATCTGCACTGTCGACAGTTCGGCAAGGATGTCGGGAACTTCCTCCAGCAGAGGCCAGTTCAACTGCACATTTTGTCGCGTGCTGATGTGGACATAACCTTTATCATAGGTTTTGGAGATATCGGCTAATTTCCGCAACTGGCTACTGTTCATCAGGCCGTAGGGTACAGCAATCCGCAGCATCGGAGCCAAGCGTTGCAGGTACAGGCCGTTTTGTAGACGTAAAGGTAAAAACTCTGCATCAGTAATCTCGCCAGCCAGAAAGCGGGTGGTTTGATCCCGAAACTGGGCTACGCGCTCATCAATAATCTTCTGGTCATGTTGGTCGTAAACGTACATCTACAGTTCCTGAATCTATGCGGGGATACCATCGATCGGCAATATAAGGTGGAATACTTTATCAGAAAAATGGGCTTAATAAATAGTCATAATATTCATAAGGTTAGATTCAACAATTACGAGTTTGTGTCGATTGAGCCGCCGCGCGCTAAGTGCTTGGGATTGCCGCGATTGCTGTTATAATGCGCGTCCATAACTCATCTTTTGCTGGAGTAATCAATGTCTGACCCCTTAAATTCAGAGCGCGACGAAGACGGCGTTGTCGACGCTATTGCGGCGACCGCGGTCATCGCCATTGCGGTTTTCGCTGTGTACCTGTGGCTGTCCGGCATGGCCTCCTAATTTTTTTAAAGAAGCGAACAGGCCGCTTTATTTAACAGCACCTGAAACCACCATCTGAACAACAGTCACTACGGAGCCGATAAATAGCAGGGTAAATACAACGCCGGCTGCAACAAATATACCTATATGGCCCTGTTTGAAGTCACGCTCCCTGTTTTTACTACTCTGCACCCCCAAGGCCGCAGCGAGTACGCTTCCGATAACCTGAAATGGATTAAGTTTTTGCTTATCACGCTGGGTATCGGAAGGGTCATGATCGTTATCACCCATACAGACTCCTATTAATAGTTTAGGTTCGGGCGCAGCCAGCGCTCTGTAACGTCGATGGATTCGTTTTTACGTAGGGCAAGGTCGTGCACTTGGTCCTTGCCAATTTTCCCCACAGCAAAGTAGCGAGACTCTGGGTGAGAAAAGTAGAAGCCGCTGACCGACGATGCAGGGGTCATAGCGAAATTCTCCGACAGGCTTACATCGCAAGCGTTCGTGGCATCCAGTAGCTTAAATAGTGCGGCTTTTTCAGTGTGGTCTGGACACGCTGGATAGCCAGGTGCCGGCCGAATGCCCTTGTAGCCTTCGCTGATTAATTCTTGGGTGCTGAGTGATTCGTCAGAATCGTAACCCCATAGTTCGCGGCGCACCAGACGGTGCAAGTATTCAGTAAAAGACTCGGCCAAACGATCGGCCAGTGACTTCAATAGAATACTGTTGTAATCATCATGCTGGGCTTCGAATTCAGCAGCTAATTTGTCAACACCGTGGCCAGCCGTAACGCAAAAACCGCCTATGTAGTCTCTGGCCTCTGCGTCAACTGGTGCGACGAAGTCAGCAAGGGAGGCATTTGGCTTGCCGCCTTGTTTTTCTGTTTGTTGCCTTAGGTGGTGAAGAGTCGCGATGACGGCACTACGCGAGTCGTCTGCATAGACAGAAAGCTCGTCTGGCCCCGTTCTGGCGCAAGGCCAAAACCCCACAACGGCCCTGGCAGTTAGCAGGCTTTCGTCAACAATACGCGTCAGCATGGCCTGTGCATCTTGATACAATTCGCGCGCTTGCTCGCCGACAATTTTGTCGTCTAGTATTTTGGGAAACTTGCCTGCCAGCTCCCACGTTATAAAAAACGGTGTCCAGTCGATCGTATCCACGAGTTGTTCCAGTGGAAAATTGTCATACAATCGGGTGCCAATGAATGTGGGGCGGGGGGGCTGGTAGGTCTGCCAATCAAGTTGTAGCCCATTTGCCACTGCTGCTGGATAAGCGATTTCGCGCTCGCGGGGCTTGCGGTTGGCGACACGCTCGCGCACTACGATATATTCATCATGAAGATCGCTAACAAACTTAGTTTTAGCCAAGCCGAGCAGCTGCGTTGCAACGGCGACACTGCGCGAAGCATCGGGAACGTATACAATCACATCCCTGTCGTACTGGGGATCAATTTTGACCGCCGTGTGCGCCTTGGACGTCGTCGCACCGCCAATCATAAGCGGCACATTGATTTCCAGACGTTGCATCTCACTAGCAACATGTACCATTTCGTCTAGGGAAGGTGTGATTAATCCACTGAGACCTATGATGTCGACACTTTCATCCTTGGCGACCTGAAGAATCTTTTCACACGGCACCATAACGCCAAGATCGATGACTTCGAAATTATTGCACTGCAACACAATGCCGACGATATTTTTGCCAATATCATGTACATCGCCTTTAACGGTCGCCATCAATATCTTCCCATTGGTGGAATTACCGCCGTCTTTTTCCAGTTCAATGTAAGGTTGTAGATGCGCCACCGCCTGTTTCATTACACGAGCGCTTTTCACTACCTGAGGCAGGAACATCTTGCCGTCGCCGAATAAATCACCGACGATATTCATGCCATCCATTAGCGGGCCTTCAATCACTTGAATAGGGCGGTCAAACTTTTGCCGGGCTTCCTCTGCATCCTCAACAATCCAGGTTGTAATGCCCTTGACCAATGCATGGGCTAACCGTTTTTCTACGCTCTGCTCACGCCAACTCAGATCTTCGACCCGGGCCTCACCGCCGCCTGTTGAGCGATAGCGGTCAGCAACGTCCAGCAAGCGCTCTGTGCCATCATCTCGTCGGTTGAGGATGACGTCTTCTACTGCCTCACGTAAATCTTTGGGCAACTCATCGTAAACTGCCAGTTGACCTGCATTGACGAT
>JAPKBI010000177.1 GCA_028823475.1 Halioglobus sp.
ACTCGGGCGCGCTCATCTCTGGCTTGAGATCATAGGTTGCAACATCCGGTGAGGCAATCAGTTGTCGATCCTCGCCCGCAAATACCGCCTCGCGGCCGCCGCTAAAAAAGAACGTCACGTGGGCGTACTTCTCTGTCTCAGCGATGCGTAATTGGGTCATGTGGCGTTGAGCCAGATAATCACCCAGCACGTTATCCAGTATTTCTGGAGCGAACGCGCAGCCGGCCTCTATATCTGACGCATATTCCGTGGCCGTCACGAAATCCGCCAGCGCGGGCACCGTGTTGCGCTGGAATCGATCAAAGTCTTTATCGACAAATGCCCGAGTTAGCTGCCTTGCGCGGTCTGAGCGAAAATTCATAAACACGACGGCGTCGTTGTCGCTGACGAGGGCAGGCTTTTGCTGGCCATTGCAGATAATCGTGGGCAGCACGAACTCATCACTTTCGTCGCGCTGGTAAGCCGCGTCTAAGGCATCGCTGCTGTTGTCTGCACGGTATTGCGACGCACCTTCCGTGAGAAGGGCATAGGCTGATTCAATGCGATCCCAGCGGCTATCCCTGTCCATTGCGTAATAGCGCCCACAGACAGTAGCTGTCCGGCCGCAGCCGAGTTCTGCAAACAGGGCATCGGCCTTCTCCAGAGAGGGTCCCGCGCTACGCGGGGGCATATCGCGTCCGTCAAGAAAGGCGTGCAGATACACCTGTTTAGCGCCGCGCGCGGCAGCCAGACGAATGGCGGCGAAGATCTGCTGCTCGTGGCTGTGGACGCCTCCCGGGGAGAGCAGTCCGAACACGTGCACCGCTCCACCAGCGGCGGTGGCCTTGTCGATAGCGCTGGTGAAGGCTGGATTTTGGTTGAAACTGCCGTCTTTTATCGCCTCGTCAATGCGTGAAATATTCTGATAGATGACGCGGCCTGATCCCAGACTCATATGGCCCACTTCGGAATTGCCCATTTGTCCGCCGGGGAGTCCCACGTCTGCGCCAGACGCGGAGATCAGCGCGTGTGGAGCATCCGCCCACAGTCTATCCCACACGGGGGTGGAGGCATTGGCAATGGCATTATCTTGTGTCTCTTCGCGGTAGCCCCAGCCATCCAGAACAATCAAGACAGTGGGTGTTTTGTGACGTGCGGGCATGTAGATTCTCGACCGGTCAGAGTATTAACGGGCCTCATTTTAACCTTTCTGAGAAGTCAGCGCATCGTCTCTGTGGCCTGATGACGATGGCCAGTGCCGTTCGCTCCTCGGGGCTGGTTGCGCCTCAGTAGACCCTGTATACTTAGCGCCCTTTAAATCGACCCAGATGTGCTTAACAGCATCATCAGCGTGCGCAGCTTTGGCATAACGGTCTCAATCCTTCTCTACAGGCATCAGTTAACAAAATCATGGCACTATTTTTTGAATTTTTGACACAGCAATGGATGCTAGTGGGTGCGCTTCTAGTCGTTATCATCATGCTGATCATGAATGAGTCCCGTAAGTCTGGCCCGGCTGTAACGCCGCAGCAGGCGATCACTATGGTGAATGCTGAAGACGGCGTGTTTTTGGATCTGCGCGATGCTGCCGAGTTTAAGAAAGGGCATATCGTTGGCGCCATTAATATTCCCTCCACAAAACTGCCAGAGCGCATGGTGGAGCTTGAAAAATTAAAGGGTAAACCCATCGTGCTGGTCTGTAAGATGGGCCAACAGTCTGGTGGCGCGAGCAAGCAGCTTAAGGCTGAAAACTATGAACAAGTCTATAAAATGACCGGTGGGATGATGGAGTGGGGTAACCTGCAACTGCCCACGGTCAGCTGATCCAGTTGTCTATATGAGCCACAGTGTCACTCTTTATACTACGCGTTTCTGCCCCTACTGTGTCCGGGCTAAGGCTTTATTGGACCAAAAAGGGGTCATTTACACGGAGATCGCGGTCGATAACGACTCCGGGTTGCGTCGAGAAATGATGAGCCGCAGCGGCGCTACCTCGGTGCCGCAGATATGGATAGGCGAGGAACACATAGGCGGCTGTGACGAAATGCTGTTATTGGAGCGGCAGGGTCGCCTGGATGGATTGATCGAGCGGGCGCTCGCCGCGCCCTGATTTTTGATAAACATAGGAGTATGACTTTATGGCCGATGAGCCCGTAGCAAGCGAGCAACAACCGCCTCAGCAACAGTTTTTGATGCAGCGTATTTATATCAAGGATTTGTCCTTTGAGTCCCCTTCAACACCGCTTTTGTTCAAAAAGCAGTGGCAGCCCAAAATCAGCGTTGATCTGAACACCAAAGGCGAAGCCATCGATGACCAGGGCAACTTTGAGGTTGTCCTGACGATTACTATTACCGCTAAGTTGGAAGAGGAGACGGCCTTTTTGATCGAATTACAGCAGGCCGGTATCTTCGCTATCCTGGGGTTTGAGGGTGAGCAACTGCGGCGGATGTTGGCTACGGCAGCGCCGAATGTTCTGTTTCCCTATGCGAGAGAGACGATCGATTCAATTTGTGTAAAAGGCGCTTTCCCTGCACTGATGCTGGCGCCGGTAAGCTTTGAAGCACTGTACCAGCAGGCTCTCCAGCAGGCGCAAATAAAGTCTGATGCAGCTGCTGAGGCGACGCACTAAGCGGCCTCGGTCTCTGCTTTTATTGACCCATGTCGAAAGTAAGCGCTCGCTTACTTGAGTTCTGGAAAATCCAACTGACGCAGGCCTTCGTAGACTATGAGGGCCGCAGCGTTGCTGAGGTTGAGGCTGCGGCTGTCCGCTTTCATCGGGATGCGGATGGTCCGCTGAGCACCCAGGTTGTCCAATAGGGTCGTCGGCAGTCCACGGGTTTCCGGGCCAAACAAGATGGCGTCACCACGCTGATACTGTATCTGATGATAGGCTGTATGGCCCTTGGTGGTAGCGGCGAAAATCCTTGGATTGCCTTGTTGCTGACTGAAGCTCTCGATACTGGGGTAGAGTTGAACAGGGGCGAATTCGCGATAGTCCAGTCCGGCGCGGCGCAACTTTTTATCGTCTAGGTCAAACCCCAGTGGTTCGATGAGATGGAGCGAGCAGCCTGTATTGGCGCACAGTCGAATAATATTGCCTGTGTTGGGAGGAATCTCCGGCTCAAATAGAACGATTTTCAGCATAGCGTGGGCGGCCTTGGGCGTGTCAGCGTCTAGAGTTTCAATTCTTTCATTTTGCGTGTCAGCGTATTACGTCCCCACCCCAGTAATTCTGCAGCATCCCGCTTGCGTCCCTGGGAGTGCTCAAGAGCGACTTGTATCATGACCTTTTCAAACGCAGGTACTGCGTCCTGCAGAATTTTTTGCTTGCCTTGTACCAGCTCCTTGCGGGCCCAGTTAAATAGCAAGTCGGGCCAATCCGGGTGCTCGCTGGTTTTTGGCTCTGGCGAGCCGGTGCCGAGTTCTGGCGGCAAATCGCTCAGGTGCACTTCCCGGCCCGAGGCCATTACGGTGACCCAGCGACAGCAGTTTTCGAGCTGTCGCACGTTGCCGGGCCAGTTGAGGCCGCACAAAAAGGCTTCTGCCTCTGGCTGCAGAATCTTTGTTTCCCCGCCCAACTCTTTCGCCGCTTGCTGGAAAAAATATTGCATCAGTCGCGGTATGTCCTCTCGCCGCTCGGCCAGCTTGGGAATGTGGATGCGAATTACGTTCAGGCGATGGAACAGGTCTTCTCTGAAAGCCCCCTGTTGTACCAGACGTTCCAGATCCTGATGGGTCGCGGCAATAATGCGCACATCGACCTTAACCGATATGCGCCCGCCTACCCGATAGAATTCTCCGTCAGCAAGAACCCGCAACAGTCGGGTCTGGGTATCGGCAGGCATATCTCCGATCTCATCGAGGAATAAGGTGCCGCCATCGGCCTGCTCAAAACGTCCCTCGCGCCTGTTGTTCGCGCCGGTGAAAGCCCCTTTTTCGTGACCAAATAATTCCGATTCCATCAGGTCTTTGGGAATAGCCGCCATGTTCAAAGCGATGAAAGGCGAATTAGTGCGCGGGCTGTGACGATGCAATGCGCGGGCTACCAGCTCCTTGCCGGTGCCGGACTCGCCGTTTATGAGCACGGTGATATTGCTGTGCGCTAATCGTCCAATGGCCCGAAAGACCTCCTGCATGGCAGGCGCTTCACCGATAATCTCAGCAAATGGCAGCTCATCTGGTGTGGGGGTCTTGCTGCGTTTTTCTCGCGCGTGGGCGAGCGCACGCTCGGTAACCGCAACCACCTCGTCTAGGTCGAAGGGTTTGGGAAGGTATTCAAACGCACCCTTTTGGTAGGAGGCAACAGCACTCTCCAGGTCCGAGTGAGCAGTAGTAATGATAACCGGCAGATCGGGGTAGGTTTCGCCGAGGAGAGACAATAGCGTAAGTCCATCTGTTCCGGGCATGCGGATATCGCTGATGATGACATTCGGTTGCGTTGAGGCGATTTCCCGAAGCAGTGCATCGGCATCCTCAAAGCACCTGTTTGCAATGCCTGCCTTGTTGAGGGCGCGCTCCAGAACCCAGCGGATCGAACTGTCGTCGTCTGCAATCCAGACTTCTGTGGGGTTAGGCATCACGTGTGTCCATGGGTAAGTAAAAGGTAAATCGGGTTTCCCCGGGGCGGCTATCACATTCAAGTGCGCCCCCGTGAAGAGAAATGATGGACTGGGCAATGGATAACCCTAGACCGGTGCCATCGGCGCGGCCCGTCACCATGGGTGCGAACACGGCAGGCATTAGATCTGCGGGTATTCCCGGGCCGTTATCAATGATGTCTATACGGCAAACCAGCCGATGTAGCTTTGCGCCTACAGTGAACTGCCGCTGTGAGCGGCTGCGCAGAATGATCTCGCAGTGATCCAGAGCTGGCGCAGCCGCCTGCAGTGCGTTGCGCATGATATTGAGCACTGCCTGAATCAGCTGTGCTCTGTCGCAGTAAAACTCTGGCAGGCTAGGGTCATAGTCCCGTTTGACGATGACCTGATTGCCGGACTCGGCCGTAATCAGATTACGCACATGCTCGATAATTTCGTGGATATTAAGTAGCTCCGCAGCCAATTGTCGGTTGGGGCCTAGCAATCGATCGACGAGATCACGCAAGCGGTCAGC
>JAPKBI010000178.1 GCA_028823475.1 Halioglobus sp.
GTAAACCCCATCCGCCCTGAAGTAACGACCAGATCGTTAGCTCAGGGTCGCCGGCGGCGGAATGTCGCTTATAAGGTGAAAGAGAGACAACATTGGGGAGTAACCTTAACGGCGATACTGACAAGTGATTTATCATTACCGGCTGGTCGCGTACTAGCGCAGACTGGAAAGTTCGGTGCAGAACACCTTGGCGTATTCCTGAGCGGCTCGAATAGCCTCAAACATCGGGGTGAGATCTCCGCCATTTGTACGTACCTCATACAATGCTTTTCCAAACCCGCCTTTGGCCCCTAAATGTTCTGCAAACAATGCTGGCATTTCACCCGCCCATTCCAGTTCACGGTTGAGCCAGGTCATGCCAACGCGTCCGTTTCCGTCACCAAAGGCGTGAAGGTCGGCGACGACAAGGAAAACCAAGGTCGCCCGCACAATTCCTGGGGGAGCGACATCGTAAACATTCTTTATCGCAAATTGAAAAGTGGCAGTCGCCGCAGCTGGATCTACCATTGGCAGCGTTGGATTACGGTAATCGAGGTTGCGAATGTACTTAAAATGCCCTGGCTGAAAACCTTTCACATCCTGCACAGCAAGTTTGTGCCAATGTCTTATCCGCGCTTCTGCCAATACCGGGTCGCCCATTGCGTCCTTGCTCGAGCGGGAGGCAATAGCAGCTGCCTCCATATTGACGGACTGGTGTAATGCGGAATTGTAGTCATCATCCAGCGAGGGTGCAGACTGGAACTGTACATACTCACGAGCCGAGTGCACGTAGGGAATCATGTGCATCGCTTCGATCAACGCCCAGTCATCGGGCAGCTCGACGTCCAGTGCGCAGACTGTTGGCTTCGCATTGGGAAGTTGTTTCAGGTAATTCCCAATTGTTTCAAGCGCTACCAGATCAACGGCGCGGGCGTTCTCTGGCAGTTCGCGAAGCGCATTTTCAAGAGAAGTAAGTTCAGAATCCAGTGTCAGAGGGTCGATGAGATTGCGAAGTCGATGGAATTCGGACAGGGCCGTGAGTGCAGAGAATACCTCTTTCGCCTCTGATGGCGGCAGGTTCAGCTTCGTGAGCGCCTCTAGTTGCGAGTGAGCCTCGTCGTAGTTACGTCTGCTGATTTCAAGCGTTGCTCTATTCACCCTGGCCAGAATGAAATTAGGGTCTTTCTCCAGGGCTTCATCAAACAGGGACTGTGCGCCTTCCGGTTCCACCATCTCCCTAAGCATGCAGGCTAGTCGGTTCAGTGCAACCGGAGCCCTTTTAAGCGCTACGGCCTGCTCATAGCATTTGCGGGCCAGGTCGCGTTGTCCGATTAGGCGCTGGGCGTCGCCCATAATCATGTGGGCAAGCATGTGCTCCGGTTGCAGCCTGATGGCCTTACTCATCACGTTAACGGCCGCTTTAAATTGTTTGCACTCCACCAGCATTGAGCCCAGGTTGATCCATCCTTCGATTCTGTCAGGGCATTGCTTTACGGCAGAGTCAAAGGCTTGGAGTGCACCTTCAATGTCCCCCGTTTGTGCACAACGTGAACCAGCCCCCATGGTTTTTCGCCATTGCTGTTCCACCCCCGTTGATGTTTTTTTCACTTGGCAATTCCTCGGCGTGGCAACCGCTTATCGGGTGCGGGCTCAGATGAAAAAAGACGCCTGTGCATCGCAGATCGAGTAGTCATGGGTACTCCAGAGACTAGAAAAAAGTATATCCGGAAATTATAGAACGTATAGACGGGCTATGGTGAATAAACTTCCCGACGGGTCCCACTTTTTTATGCCTGACAATTTCATAAACAGTTTTTTATTCCCCTAAAATCTTGGTCAGTGATCCTACACTCCAAAAGTGGACACTGCGCCAAGCCGGTTTTTTGCCTCAAACGCTTCAGGGCTCATAAAGCCATTGAAGCAATGCCGTGGGCTCGATCGTAACCCACTGCGATGTATTCACAAACTGCGTGTCACCATTTCCTCTGTGTAGCGACTTGTCCCCATGAATAGCGTCTACATAAAGTGACATTTTTCGCCCAGTACGTGCCCCACTTGCGGAGTTTTTTTCGCGTTCGAAAATTGCCGGCTAATAGATGCGCTATAGGAATGCAGAGGTTGCTGTTGCTTACGGCTTCAGGTAAGTTTGATGTATATAAATTTAAGGAAACACAAGCCATGACAGCGATAACTCACCGCTTGGCGCCGCCTGAATTGCCATCCTACATCGGCGCAGCAGATGGCAGTGACCCACTGTTCACTGCGGTGACTTTTATCTTGATTTTGGTTCTTATGGGCGTTGTGGTGCTTTATTTCAAGCTACACTCGATACCAGAACACTTGGCGCAAAAGCATAACAACACGCAAACGCAGCTTATTATGGTGTTGGCCGTGTTGGCCCTGTTTACCCACAACCATTTGTTCTGGGTTGCCGCGCTTGTCTTAGCGCTGATAAAAATTCCGGATTTTATTTCTCCAATAAATTCTATCGCAAGCTCATTGCGCAGCATGAGTGCAACATCGCCTGAATCGGCGGTCGATACGTCTAATGCTGACGAGAAGGAGCAATAGACTGTGTTGGAATTACTGATTTGTTCTCTCGTCACAGTGTTCCCTGATTATTTATTTCGTCGATATAGACAAGGCAAACGCTGGGGCCAGGAGATTAATTTTTTCTCAGTGTGGTACGAGCTGCGGTGGGGTATTTCGGCCTGTATTTTACTCACGGTGTCACTGATCACACTAATCTTTTATTACCATCCGTCTACCTCGAATGCGGGCCCGTATTTTCGCACCGTCACCATTTTATCTGAGGGCGGTGGCCGAGTTGAGGAAATTTATATCACGAACAATCAGCAGGTTGAAGCGGGAGATCCCCTCTTCAGTTTGCTGGACAGCTCACAAGCAGCAGCGGTTAATGCCGCCAGCAGTCAAGTTATTGAAGTCGAATCCGCATTCGTGCAGCTAGAAAGCCAGCTTAGGGCCGCCCATGGAAGCCTGCGTCAGGCGCAGGGAGCGCTGGATCAGGCAAAAAATGAGTTGCAGAAAAAGCGTGACCTTGCCTCTCGGGGATCCCAATTGGTGAGTAAAATTGAGCTCGAGCGTCTGCAAAATACGGTCGATTCGCGCAGCGGCGGCGTTGACACGGCGCAAGCCAATGTCGCGTCAGTTATTGCGCAAAAGAAGTCGGTGTTGCCCAGTCAGCTTGAGAGCGCCAAACGCGCACTTGAGCAGGCCGAGGTTGAACTGGGTAAAACTATTGTCTATGCCGGCGTTGATGGCACTGTGTCGCAGTTTTTTTTACAGCGCGGTGACTACATAAATCCAATTTTGCGCCCAGCGGGTATTTTGATTCCCGATCAAGGTCCGGAATCCGGCCGAAACCAAATCGTGGCCGGCTTCAGTCAACTGGCAACCCAAGTTATCCAAACTGGAACGCTTGCCGAAGTCGCCTGTTTATCCCGTCCCTTTGAAGTCATACCGATGGTGGTAACTCGCATACAGCCGGTCGTTGCTGCAGGGCAGCTGCGGCCCTCAGATAATCTGCTGGACGCCCAGCAGCGCGCTCGACCGGGCACCCTGACTGTTGTGATGGAGCCGCTCTATGAGGGTGGCATGGAGGGCGTAATGCCCGGTAGTAAGTGCATCGCTAATGCGTACACCAATAATCATGCGTTGCTTGCGTCGGATGGGGTCAGCGGTTTAGATGCTCTGTTTTACCACGCAGTCGATGCAGTGGGGGTCGTCCATGCCATTATTATACGCATTCAAGCTCTGGTTATGCCGGTACAGATGCTGGTGTTCGGAGGGCACTAGGCTTGTTGCCGTCCAGTCAGGGTAGATCTCTAAATAATTGTTTTGCTTCTCCGACCCACCGAAACGCACAACCGCGTCACCTTCCGATCTTTGTTTAGCAAAGGCGCTGTTAGTATTAAAGCACCTCTAGGGTAGCCATCACTGCCGTAAACGGTAATCGACCAAAAGGCATGGTCCGCCATAGGAACGTTCTTGTGTGTCAGAGTCTTTAGATCGGCAGAAACTTCCTGGAAAAAGATATAAACAGCACGTTTTTTGGTGAGCCCGCCCCAGCCTACTGCCGCACCAAAATTGTGCACATCGGCATTAATATCAGCCTTCTTCCCGGCCATGTCCTCGACATTTTACTCCCTCTTTAACGGCACGCTGCCGATACTGCTTTCACTTCGCCAAGATCTCTTCCATGTCCCAGTTATTGGATGGGTTAGATTGCCCATTCGTTTTTTGCTCTAACTTGATTCCGTCCTTCGGTGCGATGACTTCAGTCATATCATCCGGATCTTTAATATTAACCTAAGTTCTGAAAATAAAGATGGCGTAACGGCTTCAACTATTCTCCTCTGTCAGATGATAGCGACCCGGTTGTGTGAGTACAAAGAAAATGTAGTGCCGATCATCCAGCACTTCGGCACTTTGATCGCGTCCGTCTGTTGGAGGTAACTCGACGATCGCCGGGGTTGTAAGATCAAGAACCAAAAAGGAATAACTGGCATCGAAATTGATACGCAGCATGATTCGGTCTTTCGGTTGAGGCGCAGTGCGCAGGTGCATGATTTCCCCTACACCACTGCGGCAGGTAGCCTTGCCAATCTTTTTTACGTAGTCGGTGTACATCACCTGGCTTTCCGCCAAGCCGTAGTTATCTATGGTAACTGAGGTGATTTCTTGAGACTCGATTTCTACAGTAAGTACCGCGCAGTCTTTTGCCCGATCTCTTACGCAACGCCGGCGGCTGTTTGATCTTCGGCCTCGGTGTTTTTTACCTCTTCGGAGTGACCACAAGCATTCAGCGTAATCCCTAAAAGGAGTGCTGTAATAGTGATGTTAAGTCGATTCATAATACGTCTCCACATTCTTATATATATGCGTAGGACTATTTTGCATATTTATCGTGAATGGTACATAAGTGTGGATGTCATGGTAGGCGTGCAAAACCCTACTTCTAGTAACAGAATGACTGCTGCAGGCTTGCGCGTTCTGTTGCTTTCGCAAGCGGCTGAAAAAACTGTGGCCGGTGGCGGCCACCGAACTCGCT
>JAPKBI010000179.1 GCA_028823475.1 Halioglobus sp.
GGTTAATCTGTATTTTTCAATTCAGTTGCGGCCTACCAACCCAATGCCTCTTTGACAAACGGGATAGACAGCGACCTCTTCTCAGCGAGAGAGGCCTTGTCCAAGGTCTCTAGCACGTGCAGCAGCTGATCCATGGCGCGCGGCGCGCGGCTGACAATATACGATGCGACACTCGGGGTCAGAGACAAACCCCTGCGGCTGGCGCGAAATTGCAAGATAGCCTCTTTGTCGTGGTCTTCCGGCTGCGCCAATTGGAAGACAATACCCCATGACAAACGCGAGCGCAGATCTTCCAAATTGACGGCCAGTGCGCGAGGAGCGGCATCTCCCGCCACGATCAGCCGACACCCACGCTGACGAGCGTCGTTATACAGATTGAATAAAGCCTGCTCCCAGTCCGCATCACCTAACACCACATGGATATCATCGATACAGATGCGATCCAGGTTTTCCACCCCCTGTAACACGTCACGAGCTGCATACTGGCGCAAGTCCGAGAGAGGCAGGTAAATCGTTTCGGCTCCCGGTTCATGGCAGCTTGCCTGCAGCAGGTGAGACTTTCCGGTACCGGCTGGACCGTACAAGTAAATGACCGACTCACCAGAAGGGTCCAACTGGTTCTGCAGAGCCCCCACCAACGGCTGAACCTTCGGCAAAGCCAAAAAGTTGTCCAGTGTGGCGTCGTCGCGCAGACGCACCTCAAGCGATAATTGATGCTCTAGCGAATGGCTCGCCACGTCTAAGGGGGGGTCTACCTCTGCCATCGGTAGCTCAGCACCGCATCCAATTCAGTTGTTGGAACAAGCAGGAGATTTTCATTGAGTTCTATAATCGAAGACAGTTGTTCAGCGTCTGTCTGCGCTCGCAGGCGAAACCGAACCCTATCTCCCTGTATCTGTTTGATAATGACGTCTTCAACCAACTCCAGGTTTTCCAACCAACTGGCGATAGCCGCATACTCTGCATAGGTGAAAACGCCGATGACCGACATGTGCATATCCCCGTCTTCACCGGTTGTGGGCGCCACGGCATATCTGGCGGCCATTTCGCTGGCGACAATATTGACGCCATCACGCATGAATGACTCTAAATTATCAACAGTGACGGATCGATTGACGCGATCATCTCGATAAAAGTAACTCCAGTCCCCCGCGGATTTCCCCTCGCCCACACTCGCCAGACGGCCTGCCACTATGTCCTGCGCGCTATAACGTGCGGAGGCCGCTTGGATAGCTGCTGCATTTAGGCGCCAGGCATCATTGGGGCTCAACGCCGCCATATCTTCTAGGTCAAATACCGGGAGCTGCACCGGCACACCACGACGGGAAAATGCTTCGATTAGCACCTGCGCCTCGTCGGGCCAATTATCCCTATCGACAAAATGTCTGCCCTGCTCGTCCTCAACGACAACCCATGCCAGCACCAGCGGACGGCTGGCCGTCCACAGCGGCGCACCCGACTGCCTCACCAGGTCAGTGACATAATCACCGTCAAACTCAAACCGCACCGAAAAACCCACTTCGGGCATCTCATTGCGCGTATAAACGTATTGCTGCACGTGCGCGCGGGAATCTGATAACGCCTCAACGATCACCGGGTTAGCAAGCAATAGGCGCGAGCCAGACACTTTCACCAGCACTTCAGTCAGGGCCTGACTGGCCGCAGCCGTCAGCGCTTTAGACCCTTGATTTGCCACAGGCACAGTGGCCGAGTGCAGATCCCGCACCATCTCCGCCCAAGCGTTCCCTGCCAACAGCAGAGCCAGCAATCCATACGTCAATGCTATCCGTGTCGCTTTCACCCTATTCTCCAAATGCTCCCACCAACAGGCGTATTGTAGCAGTACTAGCGTGCGCCGAGCATATTCTGCCTTCAAAGAGTACGGCCGACCAGAGCTGTTCGCTACCTAGAAAAAATAAACACGACAAAAATCGACACGACTGGACCCCGAAGACCAATTCATGAGTGCGCTCGGGTACCATGCACGATAAAATACCCAACATTATCCATCAGCCAACATCTCACTGGATTCCACTTAATGAACGATGAGAACACAAAGAACGCCCTGAGTTATAAGGACGCGGGTGTCAATATTGACGCCGGTAACGCGCTGGTCGAGCGTATTAAAGGGGTATCAGCCCGCACTATGCGACCGGAAGTCATGGGTGGCCTTGGGGGGTTCGGCGCTCTGTGTGAAATTCCCACCGGCTATAAACAGCCGGTGCTTGTGTCGGGCACGGATGGCGTAGGCACAAAACTTCGCCTGGCGATGGCGATGGGCATTCACGATACGATCGGTATTGATCTGGTCGCTATGTGCGTCAATGACCTCGTGGTGGCGGGCGCAGAACCGCTGTTCTTCCTTGATTACTACGCCACCGGTGCACTCAATATCGATACCGCTGCTGATGTGGTCACTGGCATAGGTAAAGGCTGTGAGCTGGCAGGTTGCGCACTGGTCGGCGGCGAGACAGCCGAAATGCCCGGCATGTATGAGGGTGACGACTACGACCTAGCCGGATTTTGTGTCGGTGTCGTGGAAAAATCAGAGATTATCGACGGCAGTACAGTGGCCACAGACGACATCTTAATTGGCATTGAAAGCAGCGGGCCACACTCCAACGGCTACTCACTGATTCGGAAAATACTGGAAGTGAGCGGTGCAGATTTGCAGCAAACGCTGGGAAAGACCACCCTCGGACAGGCCCTACTGACGCCCACCACAATCTACGTCAAGGCTCTGCTGGCTTTGTTCGCGGAAGTTCCGGTGAAAACTCTATCCCATATCACCGGTGGTGGACTGCTAGAAAACCTGCCCCGTGTCCTGCCAAAAAACTGTAACGCGCTTATCGACACGGGCAGCTGGCAGTGGCCTGAGATATTCCAATGGCTTCAGACTCAGGGCAATGTCGAAACAACTGAAATGTATCGCACCTTTAACTGCGGCGTTGGCATGGTGCTGTGTATCGCACCTCAGCATGTGGAAAAGGCCCTTTCAATGCTGATCGCAGCGGGACACAATGCCTGGGAAATTGGCCGCATTGCCTCGGGTGATAATCAGGTAGAACTGCTGCCGTGACGTCACAGGTGCCGGCTCGGCTGGCCATCCTCATCTCCGGTCATGGAACGAATTTGCAGGCTTTTATCGACGCTTGCACCCGCGGTGAACTGGCCGCTCAGATAGGCATAGTCATCAGCAACAACCCGGAGGCCGCTGGTCTGCAGCGCGCAGAGAATGCCGGGCTCGCCACCCGCGCTATTGATCACCGCAACTTCGCAACACGCGAGGAATTCGACCAAGCATTGGTCAATGAACTTCACGCCTTCTCAATTGATCTGGTCGTGCTGGCGGGTTTTATGCGAATACTGACCCCTGTGCTGGTTCAGCCCTTTGTAGGGCGTCTATTCAATATTCACCCCTCCCTACTACCCAAGTATCCGGGGATGCATACGCATCAGCGCGCCCTGGATGCAGGCGATGTTGAAGCCGGGGCGACGGTACATTTTGTGACGCAGGAACTGGATGGTGGGCCGCCCGTGCTTCAGTGCCGGGTACCGATTTTGCCCGATGATACGGCAGAGAGTCTGGCCGCACGAGTGTCGCTAAAGGAACACACGCTTTATCCAATCGCGGTGCGCTGGTATTTGCAGGGACGCCTACAACTAACCGGTGAGGGCGCAACACTGGATGGCCATGCGATTCCTGCGAACGGCATTCAGTACACGACTGACTTACTCTAGCGCTCAGTCAGTGCCGTTCACGCCTTGGGCAGAGTCACGCCGCGCTGGCCCTGATACTTGCCGCCGCGGTCCTTATAACTCACCTCACAGACCTCATCCGACTCAAAGAATAGCATTTGTGCGACCCCTTCGTTGGCGTAAATCTTCGCTGGCAAAGTGGTCGTATTGGAGAACTCCAAAGTGACATGGCCTTCCCACTCGGGCTCCAGAGGCGTTACATTCACGATGATACCGCAGCGGGCGTAGGTCGACTTACCCAGGCAAATCGTCAGCACATTACGCGGAATACGGAAGTACTCTACGGTGCTAGCCAGCGCAAAAGAATTCGGTGGAATAACACAGACATCGCTCACCACATCCACAAAGCTGCCCTCATCAAAACTCTTCGGGTCCACTGTCGCCGAATTAATATTGGTAAACACCTTAAACTCGCGGGAGCACCTTACATCGTAACCATAGCTGGACGTGCCATAAGAAATCAGCCGCCTGTCGCCATCAGCGCGCACCTGACCGGCCTCGAACGGCTCAATCATGCCGTGCTCGGTGGCCATTTCGCGAATCCACCTGTCTGCTTTAATACTCATGTGTAATTCACCTACTCGCTCAACTAGTCGTCAGAGATTTTTATTTCAGGAAACTGACGCACGCCGTCGTCCTCTTGGGCCGCTAACGCCTCTTGCACCGCAGCCGCAGCATCCAAATACAGTTTAGCCTCAGGCGATTGCGGGGCAGCAACTACGGTGGGACGCCCGGCATCCGTCTGTTCTCGTATCGAAAGCGTCAGCGGCAAACTGGCCAGCAATGGCACACCGTAATCTTTTGAAATACGATCCCCGCCCTGCTGGCCAAAAATATGCTCATGATGTCCGCACTCACTACAAATATGCACCGACATATTCTCTATAATCCCCAATACCGGGACGTCCACCTTACGGAACATCTCGATACCTTTTCGCGCGTCTAGCAGAGCAATATCCTGCGGCGTAGTCACAATTACCGCACCGGCCACCTTGGCCTTCTGCGACAGTGTAAGCTGAATATCCCCTGTTCCAGGCGGCATATCAATCACCAGATAGTCAAGCTCACCCCACAGAGTCTGCTCCAGCATTTGCGCCAGGGCGCCGCCCGCCATCGGTCCACGCCATACCATCGGGGTACGGTCATCCACCAGGTATCCCATAGACATGGTCTTCAAACCGTAAGCCTCCACCGGCAGAAGGTGCTGATCGCCCTGCTGTTCGGGACGATGGCCCGAAGGGATACCGAGCATCAGCTGTTGACTGGGCCCATAAATATC
>JAPKBI010000180.1 GCA_028823475.1 Halioglobus sp.
CCCAGTAGTAATTTCTGGTGCGAGCGCGGGTGCATTCGTTGCCGCAATCGTCGGGTCCCGCAGTGACGAGGAGTTTCTGGCGCTATTTGACAACAATACACTCGCGCGCGCGCTCACTGAAAACAACGATAGCATCAGGATCGGCTTTGGCATGAGCGAAAAAATTGATATGCGTTCGATCAAGCGGGAGATGGCCAAGTTGATCCCCGACATGACGTTTAAGGAGGCTTATGAGAAAACCGGACGCAGCATCAATATCTCTATTTCACCTGCTGAACCGCGACAGACATCGCGCCTGCTAAACCATATTGCTTCGCCCAATGTCACCCTCCGGTCAGCGGTACTGGCCTCCACAGCATTGCCCGGAGTCTTTCAACCGGTGCAGCTGGAGGCGCGCAATGCCGACGGAGACGTCAAGCCCTACCTACCATCCCGTCGCTGGATAGACGGCTCGTTTTCACAGGATTTACCGGCCAAGCGCCTCGCCCGCATGTACGCGGTCAATCATTTCATTGTCTCTCAGGTCATGCCAGGACTCGGCCGAGAGACTAATATGAAACCCGGACTGCGGAAAATTGTTTCGGATGCCTCTGTGGCAGCGACGAAACAGATCGTGCGCGGTTATCTCGATTTCTTCCAACGCTATGGCAAGGTGGGGCCACAGATGGGCACTGGCATGAACGCCATCAATGCACTGCTAGACCAGCAGTTCACTGGGGATATCAATATATTCCCGGGATATGGCCTTTCGAGCCTCGGCAAGCTGCTAAAAATGATGTCCGAAGAAGAGATGACGGATTTGATCAAAGCCGGAGAGAGGGCTACCTGGCCCAAAGTCCCCGTCATCGGCCTCACAACCCGTATTGGTCGCACCCTGGATGGCATTCTCCACTCTTTCGAAAGGGATGAAGCCTACTGGTTGCGTACGACACTGAAAAAAAAGGCATCACGCAATACCACGACGCAGCGCAAGGCTAATAGCCACGACCCGGCGAAAAAGCGAAGCAGGAAACCAGTAGCCTCCGTTATGAAGCAGAAGCCTCAAAAGAAATCTGCCGCGTAGGTCAATCATGCCCATAGCTGTTATTTGGGGGAGCCGGCCTAAGAGTTGCAAACGCTCGCTATCAGTGCGCTATTGATTGTGCCATGGTTCTGGCAGAGAATTGAGCGCAGTTATCGCAAACCTCACGAGCGGCGCGCATCACATGCCATCAATTGAAGTTCAACAGCTGGAAAAATCTTTCTCAAGCGATGCGCAAGCGCTCTTTGCCGGGTTATCATTTACGCTTGATAGCGACGAGTGCTTATGCCTACTAGGGCCTTCGGGCTGCGGCAAGACCACACTGTTGCGCCTACTCATGGGCCTCGAACAACCCAGTAGCGGCACGATACACGTGGATCCTGCGCTGGATGCGAAAATGAGTTACGTGTTTCAGGAACCGCGCTTGGTGCCTTGGCGCACCTGCCTGGAGAATGTACTTTTACCCCTCGAATTAACCGCTAAAAATAATCCCGCTGCACGTGATCGCGCAGTCGAATTATTGCAAAAGATCGGACTTAGCGATCGACTCGAGCATTTCCCAGATCAGCTAAGTGGCGGCATGCAAATGCGGGTTGCACTGGCAAGAGCATTGATCACTCAACCGAAAATCATCCTTCTTGACGAACCGTTTGCCGCACTCGACGAGCGAACTCGCTTTCACATGCAAGACTTATTACTCGAATTGAAAGCGCGCTTGCAATTGCAATATATTTTTGTCACCCACTCGATCTCCGAGGCCGTCTATATTAGCGATCGAATTTTATTGCTGGATAATACAGGAGCCGCCAGAGACCTTCGCTCACTTCCCTTTAGAGCGCGCAATCAGTCGCTAAAACTGACACCCGCGTTTAATGATGTAGTGAAAGAATATTCGAGTCTTTTTAGCGAAATGGAGGACAGCATGAAAAAATCTAGCGCTGCCCAGTCCAAGCAATGATCGCCACAATACGACTATGGATAGCAGATAAACTCCCGGCGTGGATTTTCCTCGCAGGGCTGTTATCAATTTGGCAATTGATCGTTGTACAGGGATGGGTGGCACCCTATCTGCTGCCCTCCCCCTTACAGATTTTTGATACCACGCTGGAAATGTGGCCCGATATTTTCGCAGCGACATTGAGTACCGCACAGTCGATTCTTTGGGGTTTAGGATTGAGTTTAATCATCGGCGTGTCCTCGGCACTGCTGTTTTTTTCGATCCCGATTGCACGTCGCGCAATATTGCCGTTTTGCATTTTTTTTCAAACTGTCCCGATAATTGCCATTGCTCCCCTGCTGGTGATCTGGTTTGGTTATGGTCAGCCAACCGTCAATGCTTCAGCCTTCATTGTGTCGTTGTTTCCAATTCTCGCCAATACGTTAACGGGACTTCAGGAGACCGATCCTCAGTTAAAGGAATTATTTAGATTGTATAAACCATCACGATGGCAACTGGTTTTTAAATTGCAAATACCTTCTGCGATTCCCTATATCATTACCGGTATAAAAATATCTGCTGGACTAGCTGTGGTCGGGGCAATTGTCGGAGAATTTATCGCAGGAGGTGGACTTGGGAGTTTAATTGATGCTGCGCGCACTCAACAGCGTGTAGACCTTGTGTTCAGTGGCGTATTTATGTCGAGCGCCTTGGCATTGTCGCTTGTCTATACAATCAATTTAATGACCGGCCTACTATTTCGGAACAGGCCTTACTTAAGGAAACAATAATGCGAAAATTTTTAGGGTTTTTTTTCGCGGTTACTTGGTGTGCGCAATTGCTAGCGCAACAGGCAGGGTCGAACGCGCCTTTAGTTCTCGCATTGAACTGGAAACCTGAACCGCAGTTCGGAGGATTCTACGCGGCGCAACTACAGGGATATTATCAAGACAATACCCTTAATGTAAAAATTATTGAGGGAGGTTCTGGCACACCAACGATTCAAATGCTGGCTGCGGGAAAGGTCGATTATGCGATCGTTTCAGCGGATGAAGTTGTCATCGCACATGCACGCGGTGCCACCAATATCGTCGCATTATTCGCCACCTTTCAAATTAGCCCACAAGCCATTATGACGCACGCTGAGCGCGACTTTACATCGATCAAAGAAATTCTCCATAGCGATGGTGTTTTGTTGTGGCAGGCCGGCCTACCTTATAGTGCGTATTTGAAGAAGGAGTACGCGCCTATCAAGGCGTTTACAGCACCGTACCTCGGAGGCATCGGCAGCTTTCAAAATGACAGTAAGGTTTCACAGCAATGCTTTATCAGCAGCGAACCATTGACTGCGGTGGCGGCGGGACTCAAGATCAACACGTTTTTGGTCGCCGATACCGGCTACAATCCCTACACTACCGTGTTAGCCACTACGCGTGAACGCTGGAAAGCATCCCCATCCGAAGTGAAAGGCATGATAGCCGCAGTGCGCAGTGGTTGGAATGATTATTTGGAAAAGCCGGAAGAGACCAATAGCGCGATGCAGGCGCTCAATAAGGCAATGTCGGCGGATACCTTTAAGCACAGTGCGCAAGCGCAGCAATCATTGATAAAAACTGACACCACCGCACGCATCGGCGAAATGGCATTGACGCGATGGCAGACGCTGGGCGATCAGCTGCTTGATCTAAAGATAATCCAGAAGCCGGTGGCGGCGAAAGATCTTTTTATTGATTTGTAATCTAAAAAAGCAGTTTCCAAAGGCCGGCAATATCATTCGGCATCTATAAGAAGCAATGCCTGACCAACAATGCGCGGGGGAAATCGGTCAGCGTGAACGCTATTTTCACCTATTAGTGGGCCACGGAAGTGGCCACAAATTGGCCACCACCAGAGCAAGTGAAATGCTTAGTCACCGCGGCAGAAGGCCGCTAGGTCGCGGGCAGTATCCCGACTGATATCGGGACAACACATCGGAAATATCTCAGTCCCATGGATAGTACCCATCACCTGCCGGCAACGAGCGTCAACACCATTTTTTATCAGTAACCGATAGAAGTTGACCCCTTCGTCACGTAGCGGGTCACATTCATTCACACTGATGACAATCGGGGGCAACCCAACCACATCATCGTCCTGTGCAAAGCCAGGCCATGCTAGGGGATTACGGTTTTTCAATTCTTCAATACCATAAGCCATTGCGCCGTTATTGTTATGCAGATCCAATAACAAGCCATTATTCTCAGTCGATGACGGATTTTGAGGCAGCGGCCAAACGCCTGCGATATAAGGACACAGCGCATAAAGTCCCTGAATGAGACCAAGCATACCTTCCCGCTTCAGTCGCATTCCGGTGGCCAGTGTTAGGTTTCCGCCACCGCTCTCGCCGGCGACAATAATTCTGGACGCATCGATGCCCAGCGACTCAGCCTGCTCAGACAACCATTTTAAACCCGCAACGCAGTCATTTAGTCCCGCCGGGTAGGGTGCCACTTCTTCAGCGGAAGATGATGTCAAAGCATTACGGAAATCCACCATGGCCACGGCGACTCCCTGCGCGGCAATAATCTTGCCCCATGCCCGATAGTTACCATCAAAACAGGACATCGCCTGCATGCCACCACCGTGAATATAGTAAACGCAGGGAAGGCGCTCCTCCGACGTGGGCCGAATGAACTGAATCAATATTTTGTTCTCGTCCGGTACAGAATTAAATTCTAGCGTGCTGATTTCCAGCCCTTCAGAAGGCGCAATCTCCGGGGTATCACACAGCTCCATAAAACCCCGAAGCCCTTCTGCCATCTCCAGGGCCTGGGGGCTGTTGGCCCGCTCGAGCATTTCCTCGCGGCTATTAACGTTCGAACCCGGAGGCAACGACATGCCGCCCATCAAAGCCTTAATGCGTGGATCGATACGGGGGTCATCATTCATGTTGATGTCGCTCATAGCACGGCTTACCTCTAATTTAAGGTTAATTTCTAGTTTTTGGCGTTACTGGGCATCCGCCAAATCCAGTAAATCGCGTACTTCGCGTTTTACGAATTTTCCGTTGG
>JAPKBI010000012.1 GCA_028823475.1 Halioglobus sp.
AAAATGTCTAGCTACTACCATGGTCACGCCTTCCTCATCATTGTTGTGTTGGGACATGTTATAGCGCTGACAGCGCAAAACTATCGATTCATAGGCTTCACGAGAAGCCAACGCCTATCGCAGCGGACCCTCGCATCGACAGCGGCGACAAACAGTACGGGGGGCCCCTGCTCGCCCACATTACCGCCGTCATCTGCCAACACGGCGTCCAGTGGTGATCAAGAAGAGTTAACTCTACTTCACATCACTGACAATATGAATGCTTTTGCATGACTACAAGCGGTTATTGACAACGATGAGTCACAATAGTTCAGACCTGATCTAATGTTTCCCCACGCGCGCCACTGTCGACAGCGCTACTAATAAAAACATCTTCACAGCATGTCGTGCACAACAGCCTGGCGTAACCCAGTGGCGATCAGTACCCGCTCCGCTTATAATTACGCATCGTACATACGAGTTAAAAATCATGGGCACTTCGTTTAAAGACAAAACCGTTATCATTACCGGCGCTTCTATGGGCGTCGGTGCAGCCTGTGCGCGCGCCTTTTGTGCCGAAGGTGCGAATCTGGTGCTGGTCGCGAGGGGCGCCGATGCTCTTAACACATTGGCGGCCGAGCTTGAGCGCAGCACCGGGGTGCTGGCCGTGGCGATGGATGTGGCAGACTGCGACGCTGGGCTAAAACTTTTAGAACAGGCCCAGCAGCGCTTTGGACGTATTGATGTGCTGGTGAATAACGCCGGCACGCATAATAGAGGCGACGTATCTTCATTAAATCCGACCGCTGTGACCGCCATGATTGATGTGAATTTACGAGCCCCTCTGTTTCTCTCTACAGCGGTTATTCCTTACCTAGAAAAACAGGCTGGAGGTGCGATCGTTATGCTGGGCTCTCTAGCAGGGCGCACGCCCATGCAGGGTGCGGCAACCTACGGTGCCACCAAGGCGGGATTACGGTCTTTTAGTTACGCTTTGAGGGACGAGCTGAGGTCGAAGGGGATACATGTTGGCGTAATTTCACCCGGGCCGATCGATACTGGATTTATTATGGATGACATCGATGACGTTGAAGATATCGTCTTTTCCCAAACCATGAGTACTGCCGCGCAGGTCGCAACAGACGTGCTGGCGGTGGCGCGTGGAGAGGCCGATGAATTGTGCTTGCCTCGATCAGGCGGGCTCCTCACCCATCTCAGCTACCTATTCCCTCGCCTTCGGCGCAAGATGCGGGCCCGACTCTATGCCGTGGGTCGCAAAAATAAAGACAAATATCGAAAAAATGCAACGCAATAAGCATACTGGATCGCCTCCTATCGTTTTGAAATAAATAATGGCGACCTTCGCCAACCTTACTGCGATGGAGACGCATAGAGCGGAATACGACGTTCCATTGCGCCGATGATGCTCCTGTGCTTAATGCGAACAGCGCCCAGGCCGAGCATGAGCCACCTGAACGGGTCAATTGGCGCGCACTCGCTTTATCTGTGAGGCATAGCTCATTACAATGCAGAGATGATGTCGCTAGCGAAAATTTTCTGCCCATTACTGGCAGGCGTGATCCTAGGATGGTTGCTCCATGATGCCATTCCGACAGGCAGCCTTGCACAGAATGCGGCACCATCGATATCGACACCTGCCCCTGTACCGGCGATACTTTCTTCCCGATATTTCAGTGCAAGCCCGCCGGCGGACACTCCAAACCTGCAAGAGCATTCGCACTCCCAAGTGTCGGAGTCTGCCGTACTACCCAGTGCAGACCGCTTCCGCCAGTTGCTTTCGGAGCAACGGTTTGAAGTGGCTTTAGCCTACTACGAACAGGCACTATCTTTGGACGACGCGTATCAGCTGGCGCTGAAGCCGATACTGGAACAGTATTTGATGTTCTGTTTGGAGCAATGCAGCAACGGCGTATTTGTCGAGGTGGTGAATGTCTGGCTAGGCACTTACTATCAAGACATTCCGGTTTTATTGCTACTTGCTGAGCATCAGCGCTTACAGCGTCAACCTGAAGAGGCCGCCAGCACACTCCAATTGGCCGCCACTTATGCCTATCAGACCGAATACGAGGACGCTGTAAACGCCGCAGTGCTGCGCCTAGTGCAGGCCACGGATGACACTCTCTCTCGGCAGGAAAGCTGGGTTGAGCTACTGGGTTTCTATGAGTATCTGGAGACCATCGATCTCGGCACACGAGAGTTTCTATTACGCGAAGCGATTCTTTATCGGGTATTGGGCGAAACCCAGCGCAGTCAAAAATTGCTACTGGCATTGCAACAACGCGATAACAAATCAAATACGGTTTGGAGCGCAACGCTGGACCAAGAGTTGTCACGTATTTCGCCCCTGCTGGAAAAACCCGACAGGCCTGGCCACGCTGTCGCGGTCATAAAGCGTGGCGATCATTTTCTAATAGAGGTCACCTTGAATCGCATAAGCACTGTGAAATTACTGATCGACACCGGCGCTTCGTTGACGACCCTTTCTCATAGCAGTTTTGCTGACCTTCCTCAGGCCAATTTCAATTACCTTGGCTCACGTATGTTCAACACTGCAGGCGGTCTGACGCGCGGGGATATCTATCGCGCGTCATCTATCGAGCTGGGTGAGATGCAACTTAATGATATTGATATCGCCGTAATCGACTACCCGTCAGCTTCCAATGTAGACGGCTTGCTAGGAATGAATGTACTTCGACACTATCGCTTTGAAATCGACCAGGACGATAAACTGCTGCATTTACAGCCGCGTTAATCGCAACAAAAGTCGCCTGCCTGCTGCGCAATTGGCCAACTATCGCTCTGAATGGGCTGCCCCGCGAGTTGCCGCCGCTTTGCGGGTGAAGGTTTCACCCCTATACTGAGTACTCACGCGAACATACAGCCAATTCTTACCGCTGGATGATTGCGCGCAAGAAGTCCTGCGTGCAACCTGAGCTCTATCGAATAGGGGCCATTGCGAGGCACATGTCCGATGTCTCTTTCTGTCATGTCGATTGATTGTTTTAATGGGAACGGGATACCTTGAGGTAAGGTGTAAACCACCTTGCCCGTAGAGCTGAGTGATAGACGCGGGATGGCCACGGCGGGGCGAGCGATGTACCGGCAGAGGCGCTCCCGTTTATCCGTTTGATGCCCCTCACAACCAACACGCCGACGATTTCTGTAGGTCTGTAATAACCTTGCGAATCCTAAAGGACAGCACGAACATAGGCTTCGTTTCAGAGGACTTCTAAACCACTCACTCACTAGCACCATTCACAACACTGTCCCAGCTTCAAGGGGATACTGCTGTGGGTGGTGTTTCATCAGAGGATAACGATATGAATACCGAGTACAACGGCAATAGTAGCAGCCTCACACCAGAGAAACTCAGCGGCTGGACTTACACTTTAGTAATGCGAGGTAAGAAAGCCTTAGAGCTTGTGAGGCATAACAGACATACAAACTTGGTCGTAGCTGGAAGGATAATCCCCCCTATGCTGCATTGCATTTATTTGTTACGGTGAAACGAATATCATAGAAATAAGCGGGATACCATGACACTATGTAGCATCATTGCATTGGTGGCATTGGTGGCATTGGTTGCAAGCGGTTACTCTATGTTCGAACCCTCAACCTATGAAAATAGGAGTACGAAGGACGGCAACGTTTGATACGTGCTGGCAATGTGGAGGCGAGCGCCATCAAAAACACCGTCACTAAAGGAAGTGGCCATGGCAAGCCCGTGGAGGCAATTCACTGAAACCCGGCGGATCGAACGTTGTCAGGGTTGTAAGATCGCGTAATTCGATATAGGCTAAATTTGTATGAGTACAGTTGCATTCCTTAAAGCTTTTATGGCTCTTTTCGCTATGATGAATCCCATCGGAAACGCCGGGATCTTCATTAGTACGGTAGGGGATCTACCCACGGGCTTTAAAGTCAAGGCTGCTGCGAAGACCGCCGTGGCCGTGCTAATCATTCTTGAAATTTCCATCTTCGGCGGCACCGCGATTCTCGAGGCCTTTGGCATTTCGCTTTCCGCCTTCCAAGCGGCGGGTGGCCTAATTGTGGTGCTGATCGGACTTAATATGATCACTGGGAAAGAAAACGCTGCCCACCACACGCAAGGAGCCAAGAAGTCTCTCGAGGAGCTTCAAGCCGACGAGGCAGACGTCAGCGATAAGTTAATCGTTCCCCTAGCCATGCCAATTCTTGGCGGACCTGGCTCAATTGCGGCGGTAGTCACGGTGGCTGCCGCCTATCCCACCATGGACGGACGCATCGGAACCGCTCTTGGAACTGCCGCAATGGTGGGCACGCTCTTCGTCTGCTTCGCTTTTTCTGGGTTTCTCAGCCGATTTCTCAACCACCACGCACAGGAAATCATCCTGCGCTTCATGGGCCTGATTCTTGTGGCCATTGGCGGGGATATGATTCTGGGCGGAATTGAAACCTCAGCCAGTCATTTTTTCCTCGGCGTCAGTCAACCGGCGCACTGAGGCTACGCTGTCTCTTTTCGCCGGGACGGAGTTTAATCAGCAGGGACGCCACTGAAAACTCCATGGCACGGGCTGCTGCGGGCTCTCGTTCAGGAATGGACGAATATGAATTGCACGGTCACCTCCGCGAAAAGCTTTCTAGGGCAGTAGGCGGGTATGTCGCGAATTTCTCTAGTTCAGTTAGCAGGATCAGTCAGGAAATTTAATCTCAATAGGCCGTTTATTTGTCCTATACTTGGACCAGATTGTTACTTTGATCCGCGAGAGAGATGCGGCATGCGGAGAACGAAAGCATCTATCGCCAGGGGAAATGTCGTAAGACGGCCTAATACTCAGCTTTTTTGTTCTCTATAAGTTATTGATTTATATATGAAAAATAGCCACCGTTTTTGTATTGCGCCGATGATGGACTGGTCCGATCATAATTGCCGCTATTTCTGGCGACTGCTGACTAAACAAGCCCTGCTGTATACGGAAATGGTCACCACCGGTGCGTTAATCCATGGTGACAGGAAGCGCTTCTTACACTTTAACCGTGAGGAACACCCCGTGGCGCTGCAATTGGGCGGCAGCGATCCGAAGGATCTCGCACGTTGTGCGCGGTGGGCTCAGGAATGGGGCTATGACGAGGTCAACATCAATTGCGGCTGCCCTTCTGACCGTGTGCAGTCGGGCATGTTTGGCGCCTGCCTCATGGGCAAGCCCAACCTCGTAGCAGATTGCGTCAAGGCCATGATGGACAGTTGCGACATTCCGGTAACCGTGAAGCACCGTATTGGTATCGACCACATGGAATCGTACGAGCAGTTGTTGGCGTTTATTGAGCCCGTGGCGGCAGCGGGTTGTTCTGTATTTATCGTTCACGCACGAAAAGCCTGGCTGCACGGACTGTCACCGAAGGAGAATCGCGAAATCCCTCCGCTCAACTATCCCTGGGTCTACCAATTGAAGAAGGACTTTCCACATTTAACCATTGTGGTTAACGGTGGCATCCAGACTATTGAGGAATGCCAGGACCATCTCGAACACGTGGACGGGGTGATGCTGGGCAGGGAGGCCTACCAAAACCCGTGGATGCTGGCACAGGTTGATGAGGCACTATTTGGGATGGACAGCCCACTAAAATCTCGAGATGATGTCATTGCAGAACTGCTGCCGTTCGCCGAGCAGCATCTTGCGCAAGGCGGACAACTTAACCATATTACCCGCCATATTCTTGGCCTCTATCAAGGCATTCCAGGTGCCCGCAAATTCAGGCGACATCTGAGCGAAAATGCCTATAAAAAAGCGGCGGGAATTAGTATTTTAGCCGAGGCCTACGCACTGGCAAGTGATAACCATGACCAACAAACTTGAGCAACTAAAAGCCATAACTACGGTGGTCGCCGACACGGGGGACATCGATGCGATGCGCCGTTTTAAGCCTATTGACGCCACCACTAACCCCTCTTTACTGCTTAAAGCAGCCGCCCTGCCCCGCTACAGGACCTTACTGGAAAATGCCAGAGTCTTTGCCTACAATCTGGGCGGCACAGAAGCAGAGCAACTGGCTAACTGTAATGACCGCTTTGCGGTGGATGTCGGCTCGGAGATTCTTGGCATTATTCCTGGCCGTATTTCCACTGAGGTTGATGCTCGCCTGTCCTTCGATACCGACGCCTCTATCGCGCGAGCCAAAAAGTTCATTGGCCTTTATGAAGAGGCTGGCTTCGGCCGTGATCGTATTCTGATCAAACTCGCGTCGACCTGGGAGGGTATCTGTGCCGCCAGACAACTTGAGCTCGAGGGCATCAACTGTAATCTGACGCTGCTGTTCAGTTTTAGCCAAGCCGCTGCCTGCGCCGATGCCGGCGTCTTTCTAATTTCACCTTTTGTCGGCCGTATTCTAGATTGGTACAAGGCCAACACCAACATGGTGATTGAAAATGGGTTAGGAGATCCAGGTGTGCAGTCTGTCACCAAAATCTACAACTACTACAAATGCCACAGCTATAAGACCGTGGTGATGGGGGCGAGTTTTCGCAACACCGACGAAATTGAGGCCCTGGCAGGTTGTGACCGCCTGACAATCAGTCCCGCACTCTTGGCAGAGCTGGAGGCCGATGAGGGCGATCTACCGCAGCAGCTTTGCGCTGAAACCGCTCGTTGTGACGAAGATAAAATCAGCCTCACCGAGGCCGAATTCCGCTATGACATCAACGAGGATGCCATGACAACCGAGAAGCTGGCGGAGGGCATCAGAACCTTCGTCGCCGATCAGATAAAACTAGAACAGATAATAGGTGGAAAATGATTCGAATGCTAAAAGCACTGTTTGAAAGTCCCCAGCGGGAAAACAGTGAACCCCTAAAGCCGGATCTGCGACTGGCAGCCGCAGCGTTGCTGGTTGAAACCGCGCGAGCCGATTTTAGTGAAGATGAAATTGAGCTGAACAGGCTGTCTCAATTACTTAAGACATCGCTTAAGTTAGAGCAGGACGAAGTTGATGCATTGGTACTGAATGCTCGGGAACGTGTCGAAGAGGCCACTTCACTTTACGAGCTCACCAAGGTTATCAACGATCACTGCAGCGCAGATCAAAAGCTACAACTCATTAGTGCTATGTGGGCTGTTGCCTATGCCGACGGTGATCTGAGCAAGTACGAGGAGCACCTTATTCGCCAGGTGGCAGACCTGACCTACGTCCCCCACGCAGACTATATTAACTGTAAACTTGCGGCAAACGGGTGAGTTAATCGCGCTGCAGAGCAGTAAGCAAATCTTTGAATCGATGGCGATTTTCATCAGAGAGGCCCATCAAAACACAATGAGCCTCAATCACTTTTTGCTTCACTGACTCTTCGCTTCCCTGTACCCGCGGAATATCTGTAATATCCGCAGGATTACTGCAGGCCTCTTCATGCAGCTCGAACAGACGATGAAAACCCATACTCTTCAGCAGGCGATTAATGCCAGGCTCACATGAATATATGGCGGGCTTGAAGCCAAACTTTTCTTTAACCCTCAGCGCCAACTTGGCCAACAAACCAAGCGTCGTACTGTCAATTCCCTGCGCCTCACACAGATCCACCCAGACGCTGACAAAATCAGGATCTGCAAAAATGTGCTCAAAAAAATCATCCATGCTGTTGCAGAGCGTCAAACGCACATCGCCTACTAACCGAATAACATAAGACCCGTCGTGACTCGCTGCCAATATGCGCCCTTCTTGCATATCAGCCACCTTTGGTCACAAACAATGCCGCGATGTCATCCGGCGCCGGCGCCACACGATCAAGACCTAAGTACGTCACTAGTTGCTCCGGTGAATCTGCCTTCTGCTCACATACATTTAGAAAATATTTTTCTTTTGCGATAAGGTTATCGGGTGGCAAAATCTCAAGGATTCCATCTGAAAAAACGCCAAGTGTAAAACTATCCGGGAGTTGCAGCAGGTGCTCCTCATACTCGACATCCTCCATCATGCCCACGGTGGAGCCTTCACCCTCGAGATAGCGTGCTCCAGCATCACACACCAGCACGGGCAATGGCAGATGCCCTGCAATACTGTAGCGCAGCGTATTGCCTTCCATATCCAACAACCCCACTACCATGGTCGCGAACTTATCAAGCCCAAGGTCCAAGAGTTCCTTATTCGCGTGATGTAGCATAACGAGGGGGTTCATAATGGCATCATCGTCGCGCCGCATATAATCAGATCGCTTACGCGCAAACAGATTTTTCAGCAGCACTGTGGCAAAAGCAGACGAACTGCCATGGCCCGACACATCAGCCATAAAGAATATGACATGGCTTTTCCCGACCGTGAAGTAATCAGTAAAATCACCGCTGAGGTAGAGAGAAGGTATCACCGTATGGCTAAAGACATAATCGTTGAGCGCCATCGGCGTCTCAGGCAGCATACGTAGCTGAACCTGACGACCTGCCTGCTGATCTTGCTCCAGAACTTTTACCGTACCACGCAGTTCGATATTCGCGGCTTCCAGCCGTTCACGCGACTCCTGCAAATCCCGATGCATATTACGCTGTCGCACACAGCGTTCAATAGATTTGACCAGTGACGATTTGTCTTCCACCGGGCGCAGAAAAAAATCACGCGCGCCTAATTTCAGGGCAGTCATGATTTTATCGACTTCGGCAACGTCGCAGAACATGATCAAAGGAACCTTCACGTCCATCGCGCGCAACGAATGCCGGGCATCGAACCAGGAAAAGTCTTTGAGATCGAGCTCACACAAAATGACGTCTAGCTCACTATCCTCGCCAAGCGAGTGCGCATAACTGCTGACATCGGCAACCATCTGAACCTGAAAATCTTTATCCGCGAGGAAGTCTGCCAGTGCCTCAGCACGGGCAGGCTGGTCATCAACAATAAGGACTTTGCCGTTTGACACGATCATAGCTAACTTTGATAGTAGTTTGGGCGTGACAGTACGCCCATCGTCGGGTTCAGGCAATATAGGGGGTCGTAGATTTGGCAGGATTTTACAATTTTACTGCGTTTTCTCTCAGGTTTGGCTCAGGCGGGGACGCCAGGCCGCAATCAAAAGTCTTCGTATTCGTCACCTTCCTCAAATTCAGAGAAGGTATCCGTCACTTTACCACCCGTCACAAAATACTCGCGTCGCTGCATATACGCGTTTCGTATGAAAATATAGCGGTCACCTGTGATCAGGTCGTCCGCTTTTATGAGGTTCGCGCGAATATCAACCACCTCCAATGTCCAGAACAGATACGCGGTCTTCCAGTCAAGAAAGGCAGGGATTGACGTATAGGTATCAAAGAAAAAGCCTGTGCCGCTGCGAATCGTTTTTGGCCCAATCAGGGGCAGCATGACAAAGGGACCTTCTTCAAACCCCCATGTGTATAGGGTCTGGCCAAAGTCCGCAGGACTAGGCTCAATCCCCATCAGGGTAGCGACATCAAACAGGCCTCCGAACCCCAGCGCCGTGTTCACCACGAAGCGGCCCCCGGTTCGCAATGCATTGGTGGGGCGGCCCTGCATCAGAGAATTGAATACGGAGTTTACTTCGTAGATATTAAGGATGAAGTTACCGACGCCGCGTTCAGCGGAATCGGGCATCACAAACTTGTAACCCCTCGCTATAGGCAGCAGCGCATAGTTATCCAGAGTTTCGTTGAATGCAAATATGCGGCGATTCATTGGCTCCCAAGGATCCACATCGTTCACCGGTTCCATTCCCCAAGCTGAGAATCCGGCAAATGTCGTAAAAAAGAGCAGTAGGTTGCGCAATAAGTTCATTAAGTGGCTGGCAAATATCTCGACAAGGGAATGGTACGCGCAGGCGGTATGAGGATCAACCGGAGATTCTCGACAAAGTCTGTGACTTGAGAGCTGCAGATCGTTGATGGAGGCATATGTAGTGCCCTCACCCGCTCCTGCAGGCCAGTGGCCGACTGTGCCAAGGGCGAAGATATAGCCATCTATTAATGCGGATTTTTCTCCAGCCACCTAGCGACCAGGCTCCACTGCTCTCCCAATCGCTTCACTGATACGGCCTGCCGCGTACCGAGATTTTGTGCGAACAAAGACACACGAAACTCTTCCAGCATCCAACGATAGGTCGTGGCCTCGGTACTCATCAGCAATAACTGTGGATGCTCTGCCTGCGCGCTAAGCAGTGGCTGCGTTAAATCCTGCAAGCTCACAGTATACTTCTGATCTTTGGGGTACTGGCCCGTCACGCGCTCTATCCGTTGCAACATAGCTTTTACATAGCGAGGGTACTGAGCCAACCATTCAGCCGGAGTGTCGCGCTGGAATGGGCCGCCAAGTAAATGCGACAGCTGAACTCTGACATCTTCGCGGGTATCGGGCCACTTGATTGAGCCCAGAGCAGTGAGCTTTTGACGCATGTCTGCCAGCAACTTAAGTACCGTAAGCAGTGTCGTCTCCATCTCATTGGCCCGTCCTATTACCGCACCTTGACCACCCGCTTCCAGCGTTTGAAACTCTGCCTCGGTGTAAGGTAGGTCTTTGTCTAAACCCATAGCCTGCAGGTAGGCACCGTCAATCAGATCTTCCACTAGCACGCTGCGGTCCAACTGCGCGCCAGCCAACACGAGGTTGAACGCGTTACCGCGCAACAGCTGCTTGCGTAGGAACTTAACCTGCTGCGCCCCCTTGAGTCTCAACAAACGTAGGACACCTAGCCGATGTTGAATCCTTGCCTCATGAGGATAATCGCACAGCTCAATGGCCACCGTGTCGCCCCTGTCTACCAGTGCTGGATAAGCAACGATATCAATACCGGCCTGACGAAAGCGCCACTCCTGTGGCACATCGCCAAAATCCCATCGCGTAATCCCTTCCCGCGCAGGGGAAGCCGCCTGATTGGTGCTAATACTTTGACGCGTATCTGAACGAAAGCGCTTCACCAACGTGCCCAGATCTCGGCCCTGCTCTAACAGGCGACCCTGCGCATCCACCACCCGCACATTCATGAGGTAGTAATCATCCAGCTTGTCGCGCGCCAAATCGCTGCGGTCCAGCGCGATGCCACCCAAACTGGACAGGCGACTGGCAAGGATGGTCAGCAAATCAACATTGTCTGGTTGCAGTTTCTCCAGTGCCCTATCGACAAAATCCGGGGCGGGCACCAGATGTTTGCGCTGCTCCTTAGGGAGACCTTTTACCAACTGGATACACTTTTCCCGCAACAGTCCCGGCACCAACCATTCAAATAGGTGACGCGGAGCACGATTAAGCAATGCGACCGGAACGGTTACCGATACCCCATCTGAAGCCTGCCCGGGCTCAAACTGGTAGCTAAGCGTTAAGTGCATATCTTCCCAAACCAGATGGTCAGGGAACTGCGCACTCACTTCGAGTCCGGGATCCCGCGCGATCACAACCTCACGTGTCATAGACAGTGTGTGATTCGCATCCGGATGACGCTTCAACCAGGATTGCAGGCTCGCGACCGTGTATATATCGCTGGGAAGGCGCTCGTTGTAAAAATCAAATAATGCATGTTCGTCCACCAGAATATCACGCCGGCGGGTACGTGATTCCAGCTCTTCCAGTTCCTGAACCAGTCGCCGATTATGTTTGAGGAATTTTGGGGGCTGGGGAAAATTCCATGCGATTAGGCCTTCGCGGATCAGGAGCTCCCGACATTCCGCTGGCGCCAGCGGCCCGTAATGCACCACACGTTTGTCCGCTAATGTAAGGCCATACAAACTGACGCGCTCGTAGGCTACCACCTGGCCCCGTCGAGATTGCCAGCGAGGCTGGTAGTAGTGCAGCTTCAGTAGATCCGGATTGATGTTCAGGGCCCAGGCCGGATCAATGCCTGCTACATCACGGGCAAATACCCGCGAGGTTTCGACGATCTCCGCCGCGACCAACCACTTCGGTGATTTACGTGCCTGCGAGGAGCCGGGAAAGATCTGTAGCTTGCGATTGCGACTGCCGAGATAATCTCGCCCTTCGTCGTGCTGAGCAATATTGCTCAATAGCCCACTCAGCAAGGCGGTATGGACTCCCTGATAATTCTCTTCTTCGGGCAAGCCTGAGCCCGATTTCAGCGACTGTTGACGACAGGCGATGCTGAGCTGGGTATGAATATCACGCCAGTCCCGCATTCGCAGAAAAGACAGGAACTCTCGCTGGCACAATTTGCGTAACTGATTCTGGCTCAAGGTCTGACGCTGTTCCTCATAGTAGCGCCAGAGATTGAGCCTAGCCATAAAGTCCGAGCGCGGATGGCGAAAGCGGGCATGCATCTGATCGGCCTGCTGTTGCTTTTCCGGCGGACGATCGCGAGGGTCTTGTGCTGCCAAAGCACTTGCTATTACTAGGATTTCGTCAACACAGCCCTGCTCAGCGGCGGCCAGCACCATGCGCGCCAACCGAGGGTCCACCGGCAACCGCGCCATACGCTTGCCTATATCATTCAGCACGCCCGCAGAACTGACGGCGCCCAGTTCTTCAAGCAACTTATAGCCATCTCGCACCATGCGCGAGTCAGGTGGATCAATAAACGGGAATTGTTCTACATCGCCGAGGCCCAAGGTCAGCATTTGCAATACCACCGCAGCCAAATTAGTGCGCTGGATTTCCGGGTCAGTAAACTCCGGACGACCGAGATAGTCCTCCTCACTGTAAAGACGAATACACACACCTGGACCAACGCGCCCACATCGGCCCTGCCGCTGGTTAGCACTCGCCTGAGAAATAGGCTCCACAGGCAGGCGCTGTAGTTTGGTACGGTGGCTATAGCGACTAATGCGCGCCTCCCCGGGATCGATCACATAGCGGATACCGGGAACCGTCAGTGAGGTTTCTGCCACGTTGGTGGCCAGCACCACCCTGATGCCGCCCTGACGCCGAGAATTGTCAAACACCCTATTTTGTTCCGCCTGGCTGAGCCTAGCGTATAACGGGAGTACATCCACCGTTGTTTGGTGACGCAGCGCTCGCGCCAGTTCGCGTATATCTCGCTCGCCGGGCAGGAACACCAGAATATCACCACGCGGACCAAACTGGCCTGCCTCAACCTCCTCTACCAATGAGGCGACCTGTGCTTCCACACCGTCGTTTTCTGCGCCGTCGCGACCTCTATAGACTGTTTCCACGGGAAAAGAACGACCTGAAACCTCTATAATCGGTGCATTGTCAAAGTGTTGGGAAAATCGCTCTAGGTCGATAGTGGCAGAGGTGATTATAAGTTTGAGGTCCGGCCGTTGCGGTAGGATGCGTTTGAGATATCCCAGCAGGAAGTCGATATTAAGACTGCGTTCGTGAGCTTCGTCGATAATCAGCGTATCGTATTTTCGCAGCAGTCTGTCACGGCGCATCTCTGCCAATAATATGCCGTCGGTCATCAACTTTATGGCCGTATTCTCTGAAACCTGATCATTGAAGCGCACCTGATAGCCCACCAGATCACCCAACTCAGTCCCTAACTCCTGCGCAATGCGTCCTGCAACCGTTCTTGCCGCCAATCGACGCGGCTGGGTGTGTCCAATAAGCTTAGTGTCACCACGGCCCATTTCCAGACAGATTTTAGGCAGCTGAGTGGTTTTACCGGAACCGGTCTCCCCGGCGATAATCACAACTTGGTGCTCTAAGATCGCACGGGCAATCTCGCCACGGCTGGCAGCAATCGGAAGGTCTTCCGGATAAGTGATGTCCGGGACGCACCTTTCGCGTCCGGTAATGTCCTGCATACACCATTTCTGCCAATCAAGTTTTTCGCACTACGCTGCGAAAAAGTAGGTTATCATTCAAACGATTTACTCTATTACGAGCCGAGATACATGCCAAAAATCAGCAACTATACTTACGACGAGATCACCATAGGGCAAACCGCGACGTATTCCAAGCTGATAGAGGAGCGGGACGTCCAGCTTTTCGCAGCGGTATCTGGCGACGTCAACCCGGTACACCTCGATGCAGCGTTTGCGGCGACGACCCAGTTCAAAAGCTGTATCGCTCACGGCATGTTAAGCGGCGCTATTATCTCAGCGGCAATCGCCATGGAGCTACCGGGGCCCGGCACCATCTATCTGGGTCAATCCCTGCGCTTTCGCCTCCCGGTAAAACTGGGGGACACCATCACCGTTAACTTGGAAGTCATCGACAAAACAGACAAGCGCGGGTTTGTGACCCTCGATTGTAACGTCTTTAACCAACATGAACAGTTGGTGGTTACCGGCACTGCCGAGGTCATGGCGCCCAAAGAGAAACTGGTATTGGAGAGGCCTACTCTGCCGACAGTACGAATCGGCGACTAATTTTGTGCGTCCGCCCCCGCATTCGTCTTGCTGCCCATAAACTGCTCCGGGTTCAGGTACATTAACTGCAGCGTAGTCCCTCCGCCCTCCTGACCCGTGTCTGCAGCCAGCACCATCACATTGGGTTTGTCGTCTTCATGCGTCACAGCGGTGATCCCAAAAATCATGGCGTTGCCGCCATTCACGGCACTAAATACTCTGAGTTCCTTTTCCTCGCTGAGCGCCTTGGAAATATTGCCTATCAAGGTGGTCAGGCTAGCACGAAAAGCTCCGTAATTAAGGCTGCCCCGATACTCGCCATGTGCCAGCGACAAATCAAAACGGGCGATCGAATCATCGACCAGTTTCACACTCGTCAGGTGCACAATGCTGCCCTGAGAAATCTCGTTATACAGTTTCTTGGCCTCGGTGCGTGCGGCTTCGACAAAGGCCGTATGCAATAAATTGACCGCCACCAAGAGAAATTTTTCCTGGGGCATAGCCTGAATTTGAGAGCTCGTCATAGCAACCTCGAATATTAACGGGATGTTAGTCTAATGCCCGCAGATGCTGTGATCAACGAATTCAAGCACAGTAAACGACCGTTATCGTCATTTGTAGACAGCTAGCATGTAATACCGCCCTCAATAAAAGGCAGCAAGTTCGTTTGCCGGCCGTCTGATCTGCTATTATTCGTGACCAACTCCTGCGAATTCGCGCAGGACACATCAGCTGTGTTATTCATGCATTATCGAACCGACAACGACAACGACTCCCACAAACCCACTATCAGTGACATAGTGCTATGCCCGTTGGCATAAACACTGCAGCGCAATGAATCGCGATAATTCGCCCTGGCGAGGCGTCACGCCAGCCGCTTTGCATTGGAGCGAGAGCGGATCTCCTCTGTCTGACACTTTCGACGACATATATTATTCGCAAGACAATGGCGTGGATGAAAGTCGACACGTTTATCTACAGGGCAATGGACTTCCTCAACGGTGGCAACGCCACTCAAGGAATCACTTTTGTATTGGTGAGACAGGATTTGGCACCGGCCTCAATTTTCTGGTGACCTGGCAAGCCTGGCGAGAATCGCCGGAACCACGCCCCGACTTACACTACCTCTCGATCGAAAAGCACCCGCTCACGAGACAGGATCTCGCCAGAGCCCTAAATGGCTGGCCGGCTCTCGCAACACTGGCCCAACAGCTGCTGGCCGCCTATCCAGCTCTGCTGGCCGGACAGCATAGGGTACTGTTAGACGAGGGTCGGGTAAGACTGGATCTATGGTGGGAGGACGCCGCTGCCGCTCTGCCAGATCTGGCCAGTCGTGCACAACCGTTAATCGATGCATGGTATTTGGACGGGTTTGCGCCCTCATGCAACCCCAGCATGTGGACCACACAACTATTACAGGCAGCGGCGACTCTGTGTCGGCCCGGGGCCAGTTTTGGGACATTCACTGCTGCAGGAGACGTTCGTCGCAAGCTCACCGATGCGGGATTCACGGTGGACAAGGTGGCCGGCTATGGCCGCAAAAGAGAATGCCTGCGCGGTGTAATGGATGTACAAAGGGGACAGCCGACAGACACTAAGCGCTCGCCCTGGGACATTCCCAACAAAACACTGATGCGACCGAAACGCGTTATCGTCCTCGGGGGTGGATTGGCTGGCTGTGCAACCGCAGCTGCATTAGCGCGGCGCGGGATATCCGTGACACTGCTTGAGAAGAGCACACTGGCCGGCGCAGGATCCGGCAATGATCAGGGCGTTTTATATACTCGACTATCATGCAAACACTCAGCTCTGGCGGACTTCGCCTTGCAGAGCTTTCAATTTGCTTCGACGTTTTATCGTCGCATGTTTTTGATCGGAGAACTGACACCACAGCGAGATGGCGACCTCTGTGGCAGCTTTCAGCAGACTAACGACGTAAAGGAGATGGGAGCACTGCGTAACGCACTTGCTGGGCTGGAAGAGGTGGCTCAGATACTCGATGCGAAGCAGGCGAGCGACCTGTTAGGCGTTGAGCAGCTGAGTGCGGGCTACTGGTATCCCGGCTCTGGGTGGCTGCGTCCGGGCGCCGTGTGCAGGGCGTTGCTTATGCGCGACAATATTCAGGTAATGGAGAATTGCGGTGAAGTCACACTGCATCAGGAAGGAGACCAATGGCTGGCGTTAGCCAAAGGACAAACGCTTGCCAGTGCCACCTGCGCTGTCGTGGCTGCGGGCACGGAGACAACGTCAATACCACCGCTTAATTGGCTACCCTTGCAAACCATTAGAGGGCAGATTACGCAGCTGCCGACAGTGCGGGCTTTTAGCACGTTGCGCGCCGCGCTATGCCATCAGGGCTATATCGCGCCCGCCTGGGAAGGCGCCCACAGTATTGGCGCGACGTTTAATATTAGTGACGACGACCCTGCGCTGCGTGCCAGCGATCATAGTGACAACCTGGCCAAGCTGGCCGCTGCGGTGCCGAGCTGTCGAGACGAGTTGCTGTCACTTGATGCAGACGCATTGCAAGGCCGCGTTGGATTTCGCTGCGCCAGCCCTGACTACCTACCGACTGTCGGTCCAGCGCCCGATAAAGCTCATTTCCTCAACGATTTTGGCGCCCTGAGAAAAAATGCCAAGCAGCTTATCGAAAAGCGAGGGCGCTATTTACCGGGCCTCTATCTCAATGCGGCGCACGGCTCACGAGGCCTCACCTCCACACCAATTGCAGCAGAGCTATTAGCCAGCATGATCTGTCAAGAACCACTTCCTTTCAGCCGAACACTGTCTCGTGCACTCTCGCCCGCGCGTTTTATTATTCGTGACCTTTCACGTAATCGGATATAACGATGAGACAGCTGCGTATAATACTTTTTCTCATCGCCTACCTCCCCATGACGGCTTGGTCTCTGCAGCACTATACGGTGCGGGTCATCGACCAAAAACCTCAGCCACGGGAGGATTTCGTACAAGGACTGGAAATTCTCGATGGCTACCTTTACGTCAGCACCGGCAACTATGGCATGTCTCATTTATTACGTTACCGCTTTGCCGATGGCGCGCTGGATGCAAGCCGCAAACTGAATGCGAAAGTTTTTGCGGAGGGCCTCACGGTATTTGGCGACAAAATTTATCAGCTTTCCTGGCAGAATAAGGTCATGTTGGTTTATCGCAAATCCGACCTTACGTTCCTGCATGTGCTTCCGATCGACGGCGAGGGCTGGGGGCTCACGCATAACCGTACAGAATTGATTTACGGCGACGGCAGTGACAACTTGTACTTTATGTCGCCAGACACAGCACTCATCACGCGTACCATCGCGGTAACACAGCAGGGCCGACCGGTTAAACGACTCAACGAACTTGAATGGGTAGACGGGGCTATCTGGGCCAACGTCTGGCAAAGCAATCGCATCGTGGTTATCAACCCTGCCAACGGTGAGGTCACTGCCAGTATCGATCTACAGGGGTTACTTCCTCCCCAAGAGTATCGCCGGGGTACCGATGTACTCAATGGCATCGCGCAAGATCCAACCGACGGCTCTATCTGGGTCACGGGAAAGCGCTGGCCCTGGCTGTACCAGATTGAGCTGGTGCCGACAGTTGATAGCCGAGAAACACAGAAAAACACCACCGATTCACGCTAGAATAGCGACTCTTACTCTTTCCAACGCCTACAGAGATTTACTATGAGCAATAGCAACACCTCGTTTTCCAGCGCCCACCCCGCCTTCGAGGCCATCAGGCAACAAACCATCGAGTCTCTCAATATTCGAGTAGAGCACTACGAACACAAGAAAACCGGCGCCGTGCACTACCACCTCGCTTCAGACAATACCGAAAATGTCTTTCTTGTCGCCTTGCGCACTGTTCCCCACGACTCAACTGGCGTTGCGCATATCTTGGAACACACGGCGTTGTGCGGCAGCGAGCACTATCCGGTGCGCGACCCATTCTTCATGATGCTTCGTCGCTCACTGAATACGTTCATGAACGCATTTACCAGCTCTGACTGGACCGCCTACCCCTTCGCCAGCCAGAACCGTAAGGATTTCAATAATCTGCTGCAGGTCTATCTTGATGCGGTATTTTTCTCTCGATTAGATCCGCTGGATTTTGCGCAGGAAGGACACCGAGTAGAATTTTCTGAACCGGAAAACCCCGACAGTGATCTCGTATTTAAGGGGGTCGTGTTCAACGAGATGAAAGGCGCGATGAGTTCCATTAGCAGTACGCTGTGGAGCACACTGTGCGAAAACCTATTCCCGACCAGCACCTACCACTACAACAGTGGCGGCGATCCGCAGCATATTCCCGACCTGACTTACACACAATTACAGGCGTTCTACCGCAGCCACTATCATCCTACCAATGCTATCTTTATGACGTTCGGCGATATTGAGGCAAGTGTGCATCAGAGCGTGTTTGAAGAAAAAGCACTGTGCCATTTTGAAAAATTATCAGAAAAAATTCAGGTGCAACCCGAACAGCGTCTATTAAAGCCACAACGTGTGCAGAGCCCCTACATTTTTGACGAAAATGACACCACAGATCATAAAACACATCTGGTTATAGGCTGGATGCTGGGCGAGAGCTCAGACCTGAAGCAGCTGCTGGAAGCACAGTTGCTATCCAGTGTGCTACTAGACAACAGCGCTTCTCCCTTGCAACACGCGCTGGAAACAACTGAGCTAGGCCGCGCACCATCGCCCTTGTGCGGCCTGGAAGACTCGATGCGCGAACTGGTGTTTTGTTGCGGCATTGAAGGCAGTGAAGCGGACCACGCCGATGCCCTCGAAGACATGGTGCTGGCTGTATTAGAGCGAGTCGCTCTCGAGGGTGTCAGCCAACAGCGTCTCGAAGCGGTGCTCCATCAACTGGAACTGCACCAGCGCGAAGTGACGGGTGACGGATACCCCTTCGGTCTACAACTTATTTTACAGGCACTGGGCTGCGCCACACATTACAGCGATCCCATCGCTGTCCTCAACCTGGAACCGGTGATTGTTGAGCTGCAACAGAAAATTCAGGATCCGGATTATATCCGCCAACTTGCACGCCGATTATTGCTGGATAACCCGCATCGCGTGACGCTCGTTATGACACCGGATACGGACTTGTCAGCCCATAGGCTGGCACAGGAAACAGCACGCTTAGCCGACATCAAAGCTGCAATGAGCGATGCGCAGCGCAGCGCTACAGTGCAACTGGCAGCGGACCTGAGTGCCCGTCAAGCGCAGGTCGACGATGACAGCATTCTCCCGAAAGTCGAGCTGAGCGATGTCCCTGCCACACTCCCCGAACCCACATTTACAAAGACTGAGCTGCACGGCGTGCCATTTACCACCTATGGCCAGGGCACTAACGGTATCGTCTACCAACAGGGCACTGCCCCCCTGCCCGCCCTCAGTGAGGAACAATTACAGATACTGCCCTTGTACACCAACATCCTGACGGATGTAGGACTCGCAGACCAATCTTATATGGATGTGCAAGAGCGTCAGGCGGCGACCGTGGGATCGATTGCGGGCTTTGTCTCCATGCGTGGCCACGCCGATGATGAGCAGCGCGTGAGCGCGAATTTCACCCTCTCTTCCAAAGCACTACTGCGCAATGCTCGCGATCAAGCAAAGCTCATGAGCGACACCTTACATCGGGTAAAATTCTCCGAAACCAGCAGAATCCGCGACCTGGTCAATCAACAGCGCGCACGGCGTGATCAATC
>JAPKBI010000181.1 GCA_028823475.1 Halioglobus sp.
AACAGTTGAGTATGCTATGCCGTATGCCCACTCAATTGAATGACAAGCTCGTTATCGCGATTTCATCCAGGGCACTGTTCAATCTGGATGATAGCCATGAGGTGTTCGAGAGAGAGGGCTTACAGGCCTACTCAAACTACCAGGTTGCCCGCGAGGAGCAACCCCTAGAGCCCGGAGAAGCCTTTCCTCTGGTGAATAAACTGTTGCGACTCAATCGCAGCCTCGACGAAGATGCGCAAGTTGAAGTCGTGCTGCTCTCGCGCAATAGTGCTGATACAGGCCTGCGTGTATTCAACTCCATCCAACATTATGAGCTGGATATTAGCCGAGCAGCCTTTTGCGGTGGAGAGAGCCCTTGGCGGTATATTAACGCGTTTGGTTGCACATTATTTTTGTCTAATGAAGCGCAGGATGTTCGTCATGCCTTGGAGTGTGGCGTGGCTGCGGCCACGTTGGTATCGCGCAGAGGCCGAGGTACAGATAGCGAGCAGTTGCGGTTTGCCTTTGACGGGGACGCGGTGCTTTTTTCCGATGAGGCGGAGCAGGTCTACAAGCGTGACGGCCTTGAGGCCTTTACTGCGAGTGAGAAGGCTGCAGCGAAAGAGCCTCTCAGAGGAGGGCCGTTCAAGCCTTTCCTAGCCGCTTTACACCGCTTGCAGCAGTCTTTTCCCCCTACCGAGGCTCCTATCAGAACAGCTCTGGTGACGGCCCGGTCGGCGCCCGCCCACGAGCGGGTGATCCGCACTCTGAGGGCATGGAATATACGTATTGATGAATCTATTTTCCTTGGTGGTCTTAACAAGACTGACTTTTTGAGGGCTTATCAGGCAGATGTCTTTTTTGATGATCAGCAGACGCATTGCGATTCTGCGAGTCCTCATGTGGCGACTGGCCACGTGCCACACGGCATAGCCAACTCCTGATACTCATAATTCAAAGCCTTTATTAGTTTAAGTTTGGTAAACTAGCCCATTAATGACTATTGTGCATAAGGCATGGGAGGCGGTCACCGGATTGCCTTCGTTCACCTGGAGGTTGGCATGAAGCTGCAGCAATTGCGTTATATCTGGGAAGTGGCACACCATGATCTTAATGTCTCGGCGACGGCTCAGAGCTTATACACATCACAACCGGGCATGAGTAAGCAGATTCGCCTGCTGGAAGATGAGTTAGGTGTCGAGATCTTCGCCCGCAGCGGCAAGCATCTTACGCATGTCACGCCGGCCGGGGAGGCTATACTCAAGGCGGCTGAAGAGGTTCTGTTTAAGGTCAAAAGTATTCGTCAGGTAGCGGAGGAATTTGCTGAAGAAAAGAAGGGCAGCCTTTCTATTGCCACTACCCATACCCAAGCTCGCTATGCGCTGCCGCCGGTCATCAAACGCTTTATTCAACATTACCCTGACGTCTCCTTGCACATGCATCAGGGGACTCCTATACAGATTTCCGAAATGGCTTCCGATGGAACAACAGATTTTGCTATTGCCACAGAGGCGTTGGACCATTTTTCCAATCTCATTATGATGCCCTGCTATCGCTGGAACCGCTGCATCCTCGTCCCTAAGGATCATCCATTGACGCAATTATCCAGTCTAACTCTCGAAGATGTCGCGGCACACCCCATCGTAACCTATGTGTTCGGTTTTACCGGGCGCTCCAAACTTGACGATGCTTTTGTCGCTCAGGGGCTAGTGCCAAAGGTGGTATTCACTGCGACAGATGCCGATGTAATAAAAACCTATGTCCGCCTCGGGCTTGGTATCGGCATTATCGCAGGGATGGCTTACGATGCGTCTATTGATTCCGACTTGGTTGCGCTCGACGCCAGCCACCTGTTCGCCAGCAGTATCACCCAAATTGGTTGTCGCCGGGACACGTTTCTGCGCGGTTATATGTATACGTTTATTCAAGACTTTGCCCCACATCTGTCTCGCGATTTAGTGGGGGAAGCTTTTGGGTGTCATACTAAACCGGAGCTGGCAGAGTTGTTCTTGCATCTGGAGCTGCCTGTTTACTGACCGCCGACCCGCTAAATATTGTGCAGGGGGCTTGTGTCGACGGTCCCTCAATGTTTAGACTGAGTCGCGTAAAGGCCCCTTTAACCTCATAGGAGATGAATACTTGGAACTCGCCTGCCTTGACCTAGAAGGGGTGCTTGTCCCCGAAATATGGATAGCATTTTCCGAACGCACCGGTATAAAAGAACTGCGTGCCACGACTCGGGATATACCCGATTACAACGTGCTGATGAAGCAGCGGCTTGCCCTGCTCGACCAGCATGGTTTAAAGATTGACGACATTCAGGAGGTCATTGCGACACTGGAGCCCTTGCCAGGAGCCATTGATTTTGTTGACTGGCTGCGCGAGCGTTTTCAGGTGATTATTCTGTCTGATACTTTCTATGAATTTTCGCAACCCTTAATGCGACAGCTACACTGGCCGACTCTGTTGTGCCACCGGCTGATTACAGATGACTCCGGCCGCGTAGTGGATTACAAATTGCGTCAGGAAGACCCAAAGCGAGCGTCGGTAAAAGCGTTACACAGCCTAAACTATCGTGTATTGGCTGCGGGTGATTCCTACAACGACACCACCATGCTGTCTGAGGCTGATGTGGGTTTTCTAATCCATGCGCCGCAAAATGTGGTCGATGAATTTCCCCAGTTTAAATCAGTAGGGACGCTGAGTGAGCTGAAGGTTGCTTTTGTGGACGCGAGTGATCGTCCATTAACGATCTGAAAGCGTTTTTTCTAGGGTGTTTAGAAAGGCCCCAACTTTATCATAGGTTTCTTGATACTCCTGCTGCCAGTTGGAATCGGCCACAATACCGCCGCCGCCCCAGCAGCGCACTTCACCCTGATCACATAACAAGCTGCGGATAGCGATGTTGCTGTCCATGCGGCCATCTGCACTGATGTAGAGCACCGACCCGCAGTAGACCAGACGTTCCCGCGTTTCGAGTTCGGCAATAATTTCCATGGCCCGCCGTTTGGGCGCACCGGTTATAGAGCCGCCAGGAAAGCTTTCACTAAGGAGGTCCCACGCATTTCGATTAGACTGCAACTCGCCAGTAATAGTGCTGATCATATGATGTACTGTAGAGAAACTTTGCACGTTAAAAAGTCGATCGACATGAATACTGCCTGGCACACAGCTGCGTCCGAGGTCATTGCGCAATAGGTCTACAATCATAAGGTTTTCAGCCCGATCTTTTTCCGAGCTACGCAATTCCTTTCGCGCCAAGTCATCAGATTGTTTGTTGCCATGTCGCGGTCGAGTACCCTTGATGGGAGAGGTCTCGACACGGTGGCCGTGCAGCGATAGAAATCGCTCTGGCGAAAGACACATTAAGGCAGCATCGTTTTCTAGAGATAGGTACGCAGAGAAAGGGGTGGCAGCTACAGTGCGCAACTTACGATACGCCTGCCAGGGATCGCCGCTATAGTCGGCGAGGAAGCACTGGGCCAAATTAACCTGATAACAATCTCCAGCCTGAATGTAAGCCTGTATTGTGTCGAACGCTTCCCGGTATTGGTCAGCGCTGAAATTTGAAGAGAAAGCCTTGCCTAACCTGAAGTCTTTACTGGAACGAGTAGGGGCTTGACGCAGCCTTGCCTGAATATCACTGCGCTCCGCGATACCTACTCTCGGCTGTGTTACGAGGGCGGCGCGCTTTAACAGGTGATCTTGGACGATACACCAGTCATAGGCGCACAGCTGTGCGGCAGGAAACGTGCTCGCGTTCATCCCTGGCTGAATATTGTGTAAAGCTTTTCCAAACTCATACCCCAGATAGCCCAGAATACCGCCGCAAAAAGGAATGTCCGGCGAAACGGGTTGAATCCCGTCGTAGTGTTCTTTGTGAAACAGATCCATTTCGGCAAAAAAGGCTTGGCACTGCTGCTGGGTCGCGCGCGGCGAAAGACAGGGAATCGCGGTGTTCCGGGGCTGCGCAGTGAGAATGTCGTAACGACCCGAGCTGGAATGGGGGAAGCTGCTGTCTAGAAATGCGGCATGTGGTAAATCTACAATCCGTTCAAACAGCTCGCAGCTATCTTGAAAATAGGGGATTTCCTCGAGATGGACCGACTTGCTCATCTCGCTGTGCCAGCATTGATCATGACATTTTCCTAGGCGCTGAACTTGCGCTGCATTGTTGTTGGGATTTTACGACCTGCGCAACGATCGAACAACAGTTCAAAGTCTTGATCTGCAGCGAAAAAACCAGCATCTGCGCTGAAAAGACTAAGAATGTGGTCGCAAGCTGAATTGACTTTTTCTGGCTGGCAAATTACTGTATTACCCCCCAAATTTGGCAGAGTTGCATCCTAATCCCGACTGCCATGACTTGCAACCAGCATGCTCTCCTCGGGCGAGTTATGCGGACCTTCCATCGTCCTTCGGGAAAAACCTTTGGATCAAGACATATGACGAACGAGAACAGCAATACTTTAATCGCATCGCTGGATAATCCCTTTGCGGAGCATGAGGAGAAGGATTTCGGCGTTCCCGGCCAATTAGTGTCCGAGCCCGGCCTGTACGAGGATGCCCTTAAATCCGGCTGGGAGCTGCAGCAACGGCCGCGTCAGATTGCAGGCGTCAAGAATATTCAGCGCCAGCACCAGAAGAATCGTATGACTATCTGGGAACGCATCCGTTATCTCAGCGATGAAACGCCAACCGTGTTGTACCAGAACTGGGGTCCCAATCTCGATGGTGCCTCGCTTGTCACCGCAATCATCAAGGTGAACGGTCGCGACGTGGCACTTTACGGGCATGACTTTACTGTTCGAGCGGGTTCAATGGATGCGACCAACGGCGCTAAACTGGCCCGCCTGTTTCAGCTGGCAGCGAAACAGAGAATTCCCGTGGTAGGGATCAATGACAGTGCGGGTGCATTTATTCCGGCTGGTGTGGGTGGACTCGACGGGTATGCAGAAGCGTTTGCTGCGCTGCGTCGTATCAGTGGCATTGT
>JAPKBI010000182.1 GCA_028823475.1 Halioglobus sp.
GCCCCAAACAGGTAGACCGAAGTGGCCAGAAGCGCGACCAAAAAAATGATCGGTATCAGGGCCAAGGCGAGTGTCAGCGGCGGGGGATGCTGCGAAGAAGCCGTTGCGATTTTCTATACTCCTTAAATACTTGCTCAAATAAGCAGAACAGCTGTATGCCCAAGCCTGCCAGAATGCCTGAAATCAGGGATCTGGTACACTCACAACATCGCTGTGTCGCTTGCCTCGTCGCCTGATTTAGCGGGCTCAAAGGCCATAAAAGACATGCTGGCCGCCCTCAGCGGCATTGAGATCGCATTTTGCTAGCATATCGTATAACGGTATGCATTATTCACGGGGAACAAATGCTGTGTTAAAGTCGCGCCTGCTGGAATATCAATGTCGATCATGGTCGCATTGACAATCAGACAGGGTTCTTTGAAGCTGACAGAGAGGCAAAATTGCCACTCTTCGCCGGCAGAATACATAAACGAAGGTACGGGGTTACACACCGCATGCGCATCGCCATTCCTAAAGAAACTCACCCGGAAGAGAACCGGATACCCATTACACCCGATAACGCCAAGAAGTTGTGCGCTATGGGGGCCGACCTGGTTGTCGAATCCGGGATGGGCCTCGGGGCCGGTTTTTCTGACTCCGAATACACAGATGCGGGGGCGACTATCTCCCAAGACCGCAATGCGTTGTTCAGCAGCGCAGATCTCCTGCTACGACTGCGCAAGCCGCAGCTGGAGGAAATAGCGTTAATGAAGCGCGGGGCGATACACATCAGCTATCTGGATCCCTTCAACGAACATGCGCTGGTGAATGCTTTCAAGGATAGCGGCATTACGGCCATCAGCATGGAGATGATACCGCGCACCACTCGCAGTCAGAAAATGGATGCTCTGAGCTCCCAAGCGAACCTAGCGGGCTATGTCATGGTCATGCAAGCCGCGACCCACCTGCCGCGCATTTTCCCTATGATGATGACTCCAGCAGGCACGTTGAAGCCGGCCAATGTATTTGTTATCGGCGCGGGTGTAGCAGGCCTGCAGGCTATCGCCACCGCGAAACGTCTAGGCGCCAAGGTCACCGCCTTTGATACTCGCCCGGTAGTGGCAGAGCAGGTGCGCTCAGTGGGCGCGAAATTTCTGGAAATCGATCTCGGCGAAACCGGCGAGACTGCCGACGGCTATGCCAAGCAGCTGACGCCAGAACAAATAGACATACAACAGCAGGCGCAAAAAGCAGTGATCGCTAAATCAGACGTAGTGATTACGACTGCGCAGGTCTTTGGGCGCAAGCCTCCGGTACTGGTCACTAAAGACATGATCGAGGGAATGGCACACGGATCGGTGATTGTCGATATGGCGGCTGAAACAGGCGGCAACGTCGAAGGCTCTGTCCCCAATGAGATCGTTCAAATCGCAGGCGTCACCGTGATCGGCAAAGGCAACCTCGCCGGAGAAGTGGCGCGCGATGCCAGCCAGATGTACTCCTCCAATCTGTTCAGCCTTGTGGAAGACAACTGGAACGACGAAGAGAAGAAATTCGTGGTTGATTTTGAGCACGATATTTTGCCCGGTTGCATCATCACCCATGACGGTGAAGTCACCAACACAACGATCAAGAATATTCTCGAAGGAGGTGCATAACATGATACCCGTTGAAGTTTTCCTCACGTTTATCCTTATGTTGTCCATTTTTCTGGGCTTCGAACTCATCAATAAGGTGCCCGCCACCTTGCACACGCCCTTGATGTCGGGTGCCAACGCAATCTCAGGAGTCACCGTCGTAGGCGCAATAAGCCTGGCCGGCAGCGGCCAGCAGGATCTGGCCAACTGGCTCGGTGCAGCAGCCGTCGCTCTGGCCACTATTAACGTAGTGGGCGGTTACCTCGTCACCGATCGCATGCTCGCCATGTTTAAGAAGAGGGGGAGCTGATCACTATGGATATTCTGACTCAATACGCCTACATCGTGTCCGCGGGACTGTTCATTTACGGCTTGAAGCAACTGAGCTCGCCTGCAACGGCGCGGCGCGGTAACGCTATTTCGTCGCTGGGCATGCTAATTGCCATCGTGGCGACGCTAGTGGGCCAAGATATTGTCGACTTTCAGTGGATTGCCATTGGCATTGTGATCGGCGGCATCATCGGTGGTACGGCTGCGCGAATGGTGCAAATGACTAAGATGCCGGAAATGGTCGCCCTGTTTAACGGGTTTGGCGGCATGGCCAGTTTACTGGTTGGCTGGGCAGCTTTCGCCTTTCGACCCGACGTCGGCACCTTCACACTCGTTACAATTATCTTGTCCATCTTAATTGGTGGCGTCACCTTTACTGGCTCCATGATCGCCTACGGTAAACTCTCAGAAAGAATTAGCAGCGCCGCGCTTTTATTTAGCGGCCAGCAGGTGGTGAACAGTCTCATCGTTCTGGGCATCGTGGCTAGTTCGATTATGTTTTGTCTGGAGCCCAGCAGCGGTGGATGGCTGTTTTGGGTCATCGGTCTGTCACTGCTATTTGGTGTAATGGTGGTCATTCCCATCGGCGGGGCTGACATGCCAGTGGTGATTTCGCTGCTGAACTCCTACTCAGGCTTAGCCGCCTGCGCCGCGGGTTTCGCAGTGGACAACAACATTTTGATCGTGGCAGGCGCTTTGGTCGGTGCTTCCGGCATTATTTTGACGCAAGTCATGTGCAAAGCCATGAATCGTTCCCTGACCAATGTACTGTTTTCCGGTTTCGGCAGTGGAAAAGTGGAAACCAGTAAAGTGGAAGGCGAAATTAAGCCTATCATTGCTGAGGACGCTTTCTATATTTTGGAAGCCGCCAGCACCGTGGCCATTGTTCCAGGTTACGGTATGGCGGTCGCTCAGGCTCAGCATGTGGTGAAAGAGCTGGCCGAGTTGTTGGAAAAAAATGGGGCTGAAGTCAGCTTCGGGATTCATCCGGTCGCAGGTCGTATGCCGGGGCATATGAACGTTTTACTCGCAGAGGCCGACGTCCCCTATGACCAGCTGCTGGAAATGGACGAGATTAACCCACGCATGGAAAATGTCGACGTCGCTATCGTCATCGGCGCCAATGACGTGGTGAACCCTGCTGCCCGGGAAAATGAATCATCTCCCATCTACGGCATGCCAGTGATCAACGTTGACCAGGCACGTACCGTCTTCGTACTGAAACGCTCTATGGCTTCAGGCTTCGCCGGCATCGAAAACCCACTATTTTACAAAGAGAATACGCGCATGCTGTTTGGCGATGCCAAAGAATCCATTGCCGGATTGGTTCGAGAATTCTCTTGAGTAGATAAGCGTCGTAAAAGTGCCGGCCATCGCGTCGGCATTTTTTTTACTACCGAAAAATCTGCAGGACTCGCCCCGTGCTCATGATCGCTCCCAATCAAAAGCCAGCACATCCTTGATGTCAGATGAACCGGTCTTCAGCATCAGCAATCGATCAATACCTAAAGCCACGCCACTGCAATGTGGCAGGCCGCTTGCCAATGCGGCTAACAGCTGTTCGTCTAAGGCGCGCTCAACCTGGCCACGCTGGCGGCGCAAGACGTTATCCCGCTCGAAGCGCTGACGCTGCTCTGCGGCGTCGGTAAGCTCACAATAGCCATTGGCCAACTCCATACCGTCAACATAGAGCTCAAAGCGCTGTCCGACCCATACATCCTCAGCCTGAACAACGCATGCGAGGGCGGCTTGAGATGCCGGATAATCATAGACAAAACAGACCCCTTCACCAGCCAGTTGCGGTTCAAGCACATGACTCATCAGTAGATCCAACCACAGGTCTCGGTCACCGCTCAGATTGCCAAGGTCAAGATGGAGGCGAGCGACAACTTCCAGTTCAGCAATGGTCGCGCTGAAAGGGTCAATCTGGAGACATTGCTGAAACAGCTCACGATAGCTGTACTTCTTTACTGGCCTCGGTCCCAAGCAATATTGGGCCAGATCCGCCACTTCCGCCATCAGCTGATGATGATCAAAACCGGGGCGATACCATTCGAGTAAACTGAATTCCGGGTTGTGCCGGGAACCGGCTTCATCACTGCGGAACGCCTTGGAAATCTGAAAGATGGGCTCTGCGAACTCGGCGAGCAGGCGTTTCATCATGTATTCAGGCGATGTTTGCAAAAACCGCGACTGACCCGAGAGTTGCGCAGCTTCGACGATCAATGGCTCAATTGAAGGATCTGTTATGCCGTTGCGACACAACAGGGGTGTTTCTACTTCGAGGATCGAGCGATCAGAAAAAAACTGGCGCAGCCTAGCCAATACCTCTGCCCGCTGACGAACACACTGAATGTCCGCTACAGGTCGCCAATTCACGTCCGGCTACTCTGCCACTACAATCAGGACTTGCTCGCGCGGCTCTGGTACTCGCCAGTGCGCGTATCGACCCGAATCACTTCTCCCATACTGATGAATAAAGGGACCTTAACCACGGCTCCGGTGCTCAATGTCGCCGGCTTGGTACCGCCGGTGGCTGTGTCACCCTTGAGGCCTGGATCAGTTTCTGTAATCTCCAACTCCACAAAGTTAGGCGGCGCAACGGATAAAGGCGCACCGTTGTAGAGCGTAATATCACACTTATCCTGCGCCTTTAGCCATAAATGACTATCCGCTACAGCCGCAGCGTCGGCCTGATATTGCTCAAAAGTATCGGGCTCCATGAAATACCAGAACTCGCCATCGGTATACAGATACTCCATATCCCGCTCGACAACATCTGCGCCCTCGAGTGACTCCCCGGATTTAAAGGTACGCTCCCACTGCCGCCCGGTCTTTAGGTTGCGCAGTCTTACCCGATTGAAGGCCTGGCCCTTCCCCGGTTTCACGAGCTCATTATCCATAATACTGCACGGATCACCATCGAGCATGACTTTTAGGCCAGCGCGAAATTCATTCGTAGAAAAGTTTGCCATGACGCTCTCATTTGGTTGCTGCAAAAAGCAGTTTATAATACAGCACG
>JAPKBI010000183.1 GCA_028823475.1 Halioglobus sp.
CGGCTATTGCGCCAGCGGTTGCCACTTCCAGGTGACTTTGATGTCGTCGTCTGTTTCGTGCAGTGGTTCCAGTACCAGCTCCATCGGCATGCCGACTTTTAGGTCATCCACCGTAAGTCCCTCAATGACTTGCCCCAGAATTACCATTTGCTCCGTTTCGAGCTGCACTCCAGCGATCGCGTAGGGCACAAAGGGTTCCTGTGCCACAAACGGCGCAGGAGGTTTGTAGCAGGCATTGGTATAGCTCCAGACTTTACCCGTCCGACTGAGCTCGACTTCGCGAAAATCTGTACTTTCACACTGCGGATTTCTACAGTAGTCGTTCTGCTTGGGGAAAAAATACGTGCCACAATCCTGGCACTGGGTGCCTATAAGGTGCGGTTTCGCTTCCATGGTATGCCAGCCCTCAATGGCAGGTACAAGGGGCTTTGAGCTCATATGTTAACTCCCTATAAAAACGATGGCTAGAGTACTACCGGGCGGTAGATACAGGCAAGGGTCTATTCTCATGAAACTGGAGTAGGCGAAGTGAGTCTGCCATGGTAGACCTGCTAGAGAGTAGACAGCCTATAGAGGGCTCTACTATACTCACATGGTTGGGAAATTTGGTTCCCGACCTAGTAATCCTATTACACTCGAGGTGCACATTAATGAATACTGCAAAATCCTATGGCAAATACAAAATGGTTGCACTGTCGATTGCCGCTGTCGCGATCCTCAGCGGATGCAACACCGTCGCGGGTGTTGGTGAAGATGTTCAGGCGGCAGGCGAATCAACAACGAAAGCGGCAGACAAAGTCAGCGACAAGATGTAGCCGCTGCTCCACTCGGGCGCCAACTTAGAATGCGTTAGTTCGCCTTAACACGCGCTAACGCATTTACTGCACAGTTAAAAATGCAAATTTCTTGGGTCCTCTCTGAATTCAGGAAATTAAGTAGAAGATGCACGCTAGACACTTTTAGTAAGGATATTCTTGCCTCGTGACTTTACGCAGATTGTTTCCTGTTAATCTCGTTTATTTGCTTGTGCAGTTTTGCCCCAATACCTCGTGTGGGGTGAAGGTGTGCCTGAAAATATCGGCGCTATTTAATGACCATATTGATGAGACTAACTAGTCGGGAGTGACTATGCGTACCTATGCAATGACAGGTGGTGCCACAGGTATCGGCGCGGAATTAAGGCAGCAATTGCAGGCCGCGGGACACAAGGTGATTTCGGTAGACATCAAAAAGGGCGATATCATCGCTGACCTGTCCACAACCGAAGGTCGTGAAGTTGCCATCGACGGCGTACAGCGGTTGGCACCGGAGGGGTTGGATGGATTTATTCCTTGTGCGGGCCTGCCTCCGGTAGCCAAACCGTTATCCCTGATTGCGCAAGTCAATTACTTTGCTGTGGTGGCCACGGTTGAAGGGCTGCGCGGTCTATTGGAGAAGAAAAAGGGTAGCGTGTTATTCGTCTCATCGAACTCTGCCCCTATGGTTGCGGCCGATGATTCCTTTGTTCAGATTTGCTTGGCGGGTGACGAATCAGCGGCTTGCGCCGAGATCGACGGGCGTGACGGACACACAGCGTATGCTGGATCCAAACGGGCTGTGACTATCTGGATGCGACGCCACGCAGCAGAATATGCTGCCGCCGGCGTGCGCATGAATGCAGTGGCACCAGGCATCACAATGACACCCCTGACCGACCTCGTGTTCGCGGATGCTGAATTGGGCCAAGTGATGAAAGAGTTTGGTGATTCAGTTCCTGTGGGCCGCACCGCTCAGCCAGTCGATATTGCCAATGTGATGCGTTTTATGCTGAGCGATGAGGCCAGTTATCTCTGCGGTTCCGTGTTTTTTGTCGACGGCGGCTCTGACGCCATGATGCGCGCAGACGATTTCTAAAGTGCTGTCATGATTCAGCGCGAGGTGTCGCTGCTCTGCTGTGTTTGATCTGTTCTAACGTTGGCCGCGATAATTTCGCTGAGTTGCAGTAGCAGCTTACTGTATGCCTCTGCGACCTGCTCTGGCTGTGATGTTCCGGAAGATAGAGGCAGTATGAGTTGGCTGATGCGACGTTTTATAGACTCGCCATTGGCCGGGCGATATACCAGCCACTCTGCCTTTAGACTGGCTTCATCCTCGTTTACATCCAGCTGCAGTAGGTTAACCTTGACGCCATAGTCTGGTGCGCGTTTCGGGTTCCAGGGAAAAAAGCGTATGTTTTGCGTCTGTAAAAGCCCAGAGAGATTCAGTGCTAGCACACGCTGTATTCCATCTTCAAGGGGCTCACCCCACATGTCCAAGCCGGCCACATGCAAGGTATTTTCATCGCGGTTATACACTAGATTTTGGCGTATCAAGTATTCGGGCACCACGATGGGGCCAACACCTACTGCGGGTGTGTCGCCATTTGTTGCTGGAAATTCGTGGGCAGACAGTACGTAGTAGTTGTTAGGCGGGCTGCTGCCGCAGCCGGTGAGCGTTAGGCCTAGAGCCATTAGCCATAATAGCGGCAGGAATTTTCTGTTCATTGTTCGCCTCCTTTTTTGCCGATGATTACTGACTCGGGTTGTTCTTGCAATGTGCTGGCCAGCGACTGTAATGATCTTCCAGTACGGGTCATTTCCGCTAACGTATTATTTAACTGGTACAGAATCGCCGAATCCGGAGATACCAGTTCATCGATACCTGTCATGCCCTGCTGAAACGTTATGATGGCGGCATTTAGTGCGGTTAGGTTGCTTTCTAGTAGCGCTGATAGTTGTGGCAGTTCTTTGTTTGCATGGCTAACAGTGGCCGACGTTTCATCCAGCAGTGTGTCCAGTTTGGGCACAGATGTGGCTAGTTGTTCCTGCAGTTGGGCGCTCAGTTCGCGCAGTGACGTTAATGTACTATTGGCGTTGCCGGGCAGCGCCTGAAAATCTTTGCTGCTGACCAGAGAGTCGATACTGCTGCTGATGTTCTCTATCTGTGTATTCAGTTGTGAAAAATCGATATTTTGTAGTGTTTTGGTAAAGCGTTCGAGATCGGTTTCGATAGTGGGAATCTGCAGATAAGGCGAGTTAATTTTCACCAAATGCGCTGCAGTTTTCGGATGAAAATCAAGTTCGATATACAGTAGGCCTGTCAGTAGGCTTTGCGTATTCAGCTGTGCACGCAGACCACTTCTGATCAATTCTTCTGTGAGGTTAACGTCTGGGTCTCCTTCCCGTCGAATATTGTTTTTATTAAAGTTCGCCTCAACGATCATGGTTGCGCTGGCCGTGTCAGTATCAAGAACCAAATCAATATCGGTTACCTCTCCGACTTTTACTCCGCGCAGGGCGAGCGGAGCACCGACGCTGAGACCCTTTACCGAACCATCAAATACCATAACCACTTTTTCTTTGGTGCCAAAGCCCGAGCCCATCAATAAGAGCACAGTGGCGACAGCAATCAGGACTGCGCCTAAGACAAAGGCACCAATAGCGACGGTATGCGGTTTTTCACTCATAGCGTATCCTTGTTGTCGGCAGCGGCGCTGCGTGTCAGAAATTGTCTCACCACTGGCTCTTCATCAAAATCGCGCAGCTGCGCAGGGTTGCCATAGGCGATCATGGTTTTGCTAACATTATCAAGATAAACCGAATTGTTAGCGATTGCGAAAATACTGGGTAATTCGTGGGTCACGATCACCACTGTCGCGCCCATGGATTCCTTGATTTGTAGAATCAATTCGTCGAGGAGGCGCGAGCTAATCGGATCTAGACCTGCTGAGGGCTCATCAAAGAATAAGATTTCAGGATCCAATGCGATGGCGCGAGCCAGGGCAGCTCTTTTTTGCATGCCCCCGCTGATTTCTGAGGGGTAGTACGACTGGTATCCCGCGAGACCTACCAACGCCAACTTGTAGGCCACGATATCGGAAATTTCTGCCGCGGTATAAGATGTATAGAGTTCTAACGGCAGAGTAATGTTTTCTGCCAGAGTCATCGCACTGAACAACCCCCCGGACTGATAAGTTATGCCCCAGCGTTGTCGCATGGCGCCTTGCTCGTGTTCATCTGACTGAAAAAAGCTAGCACCGTCATATAAGATATCGCCGCGAACTGGCGTTATTAAGCCAAGCATGTGTTTAAGTAGAGTACTTTTGCCGCAGCCGCTGCCACCCATGATGACGAAGATATCGCCTTGATTAATGGTAAAAGAAAGGTCGCGCTGGATCACTGTTTGGCCGTAGGCCATGGTGAGGTCAACGACCTCAATCTGTCCTTTCTTTGAACCTGTCATAGGCTTAGCTGTTGAAATATTATGTTGATCGCTGCGTCAGCGACGATCAGATAAATGAGAGCAGTTACAACAGCATTGGTTGCGGCCTGGCCAACGGCTGCGGAGCTGCGTCCGGAGTTGATCCCGGCGCGACAACCCGCTATGGCAATTAGTATAGCGAAGACCAAAGCTTTCAAGAGGCCCACCGCGACATCAATAAAAGACAGCGCGGCCTCACCTTGGACGATGTATTGGATCGGCGAAACCCCTAAGCTGCCTGCTACAATGCCTCCGCCCAAAATGCCGAGGATATCCGCATAGATGGTCAGCAGCGGCATAATAATAATCAGAGCCAGCATCCGAGGTAATACTAAAAATTCAATCGGGGATATACCCATAGTCGTGATGGCATCGATTTCTTCGTTGGTCTGCATGGTTCCTAGTTGCGCCGCATAGGCTGCGCCAGTGCGACCTGCCATAACGACTGCTGTCATCAAAACTCCCATTTCGCGCAGCATTCCAATCACCACCAGATTAGCGACATAGACCTCCGCCCCGAACTGCTTTAATTGTACTGCGCCGAGATAACCTAAAATCATGCCGACGAGGACGCTGGTGAGTGTGATGATGGCAAAGGCATTAGGGCCGGCCTGAAAGCAGAAATTCCAAAAATCGCTGAAGCGGGTGTTGGCCTTACCTCTGACCA
>JAPKBI010000184.1 GCA_028823475.1 Halioglobus sp.
TGTGTATTGGCGGTGGCATGGGGGCTGCGGGGCTGTTCGAGGTTGCCTGATTCGACAAGCTCCCGGGCGCTCCGTCTAGGTTGTCTTAATATTTCCTGACACATACACTGATACTGTTTGTGCTACACTCGGGTGGCCGGAATCGTGTGCTCGCCACTGTTTTTGGTAATAATCTTTTGTGCCTATTTGCGTGAGATTAAGTGGTTTATGAAAAAACTGGGGGAACTGCTGATAGAGCAAGGTAAGCTCTCCGAACGTGATGTCGAGAGAACCTTGCTCGCCCAGATAGAAATGGGCGACTTATTCGGCCAAGTCCTGGTAAAGCTGGGGCTGGTTTCGGATCGGGTCGCGGCCGTTGCCTTGAGTCAGCAGCTCGACATCCCCTTGTTAGGCTCGGCGGACTTTCCTAAAGAACCCATCCATCTGGCAAACCTTGCACAGGACTTTCTGTTTAGTAATAATGTTGTGCCAGTCGCGGTGACTGATGCCGGCATTACATTTGCTGCATCTGTACCCCAGGACCCTTTTTTGGATAAAGCGCTTGCTATTGCGCTGGACGGAACGGTGTTTATGGCGCTTGGCCTTGAGAGTGACATCAACAGGGCCCTGCAGAACCCAGTCAAGCGCGAGGGCGATCAGGAAGATGCACTGGACGATGACTTTAGTGGTCAGGCCGAGGACGACTCTATTGAGCATCTGAAAGACCTCGCCAGTGAAGCGCCGGTCATGCTTGGCTGTCCTGACGCTGACGATGTCCCTGCAGTCGTGGTGTTACTCTGCTCGTACAATGGTGGAAGATTTCTAGGGCAACAGTTGGAGTCCATTGCTGAGCAAGAAGGTGTGCGGGTCGTGGTCCATGTGTCTGACGATGGTTCGCAGGATCAAACACCGGGCATACTTCAGGCGTTTCGTAAACGTCGGGGTGAGGAGCTACTGTCGGTCGTTCAAGGGCCGAGACGAGGCCATGTAGACAATTTTTTTTCGTTAATATTCTCCAAGATCGAAGGAGACTATTTCGCTTACGCGGACCAGGATGATATTTGGGACTCAGACAAGTTATCCCGCGCAATTGGGGCGCTATCCTCGCTGCCAGCTGATCTCCCAGCCATTTACTGCTCTCGATCTCGCCTGATAGACGTGCATGGAAATGATATTGGTCTATCGCCACTATTCTCGAGACCACCCGGATTCGCCAACGCATTGATTCAGAATATCGGTGGCGGCAACACTATGGTGATGAATCGTAAGGCTAGAAATCTCTTGTCTGCTGTGGGTCCAGTCGACGTCGTAACGCATGATTGGTGGAGCTATATCTTAGTGACGGGATCGGGTGGAACGGTTATCTACGACGAGCATCCGTCGTTAAGATATCGGCAACACCAAAATAATCTAATCGGTTCATCGATGTCATTGGGCGATAAGTCAAAGCGATACTGGTCGGCGTTACGCGGGCGAAATCGAATATGGAACACACAAAATATTGCAGCACTTCAGGGCGTCCGATCATATTTGACTATAGAAAATCAAAGAATATTGGATAATTTTGACGCTGCCCGGGATAAGCCACTCCTACGGAGACTGCTTAATTTATGGCGAAGTGGCGTGTATGCCCAGTCAACTTTGGGTAACATTGAATTAATTGCAGCAGTGTTTTTTAAGAAGCTCTAACGAGGATGGGGTGGTCTAGCAATGGGGTGCTCTATAGACATATATTCCTACTGTCGATTCGCGATGGTTTCTCTAAAGATTAAAATACCTTGAGTGCTGCAGTAGTCAGTTTTCGTGCCGCGGTTTTTAATCGACGTATGCTTGCCTGTGTATTTACCGGGCTTGCTTCAGGTATGCCGCTCTACGTGCTCTTTCAACTGGTCCCTGCCTGGCTCAGTGACGGTGGCGTGTCTCTAGCAGAGATAGGACTATTCTCGCTGATTGGATTGCCCTATACGATAAAGTTTCTTTGGGCACCGTTTTTAGATAGCTTTATGCCACCCTTTTTGGGCAGACGCAGAGGCTGGATGTTGATAACCCAGGTCTTTTTGCTGTTTTCAATTGGCGCTATGGGCATGTTTAATCCGGAGCAGTCCACCAAATTGATCGCGGCGCTGGCGCTGGCCGTTGCGTTTTTTAGTGCCAGTCAGGATGTGGTTTTAGACGCTTACAGACGTGAAATTCTGTCGGATGACGAATTAGGTTTAGGCAGTTCTATCCACGTGCAAGCCTATCGTATCTCCAGCCTAGTGCCCGGATCATTATCACTTATCCTGGCAGATATCCTGCCTTGGTCTAGCGTTTTTTGGATTACTGCTGGCTTCATGTTGGTGGGTATCATAATGAGCCTGGTGGTGTCTGAGCCTGAGTCCGAACAACCAGCGGCACAAGGAATGCGGCAGGCCCTGTCCGCGCCCTTCTTTGAGTATCTGGGACGTCGAGGCTGGTCAGGAGTGATATTGGTGCTGTGCTTTATGTTCCTTTACAAGCTCGGTGACAGCATGGCCACAGCGTTAACCATGCCATTTTATCTTGAGATGGGATTCACCAAGACAGAGATTGGTTTGGTTGCAAAGAATGCCGCATTGTGGCCATCAATTATTGGTGGTTTGGTGGGTGGTCTGATTATGCTGCGAGTCGGGATAAATCGCGCCCTGTGGATGTTTGGTGTGGTGCAGATGGCCAGTATTCTGGGGTTTGCTCTGCTTGCTAGCTCGGAGCCAGAACTGTGGCTCTTAGCGTTAGTGATCGCCTTTGAGTACCTCGGTGTCGGAATGGGTACCGCCGCCTTTACCGCTTTTATCGCGCGTGAAACGAGCAAGACGTATGCCGCAACGCAGTTTGCTCTTTTTACGGCGCTTGCGGCAGTCCCTCGGACATTGGTCAATGGGAGTACGGGTATCATTGTTGAGAACATTGGGTGGGTCGACTTCTTCTTGCTGTGTACCTGTCTGGCTTTTCCGGGGATGCTATTGTTGATCTGGGTGGCTCCCTGGGGAGGTCAAAAGTCCGCGGCGATTGTTGAGCGGTAAAACGCCTGCGTGAAAGTTATTGTCCCCCAGCTAATTTTTACAGAACATGCTAGGGTAAGCGGGCTAAGACAGAGTTGCCATGTTGATTGTAAATAGGTGAAGATACACCATCAAATCCGCCTGCTGCATTCAGTAGAAGTGCAAGAACTATGACCCTGTATTGTTCATCTAGACGAAATGGATATTTATAAATGCCGGAGCGTGCGGTACACGATTTGAACTCTGAATTGCCGGCGCGGCTTATTGCTGTCCTTGGAATGCATCGAAGCGGCACCAGCTACCTGGCCGGCTCACTGCAGGAGGCGGGTTTAATTCTGGGCGACTGCCACACGTGGAATAAGCATAACGAGAAAGGTAATCGAGAGAATCAGAAATTCGTTGATTTGCATGACGCAATTCTAGAAGCCAACGCAGGGGCTTGGGATACGCCGCCGGCTAAGGTCGTTTGGAGTAATGAGCATATAGCCCGCGGCAAGGCGCTTCTGGCAGAGCATGCAGGTGCGCCAAATTTTGGATTTAAGGATCCACGAACGTTACTCGTTTTGGATGGCTGGAAACAGATTTATCCATCGATAGAGCTGATCGGAATTTATCGGCACCCCAATGCTGTTGCAAAGTCGTTAGAAAAACGCAGCAGCAAAAGCCGTGAAGAATCCCTAAAGTTGTGGTACGCCTACAATAAGGCTCTCTTTGACGAGTATAAAATAAATAAATTCTCTATTTTGAATTTCGATAACGATGAGGACGTGTTGGATGAGAAGATGTTAGGTGCTGCTGCTGAAATGGGTCTTGAAAATAAAAATGAAGAAGAAAAGTTTTATACAGCAGACCTTAGGCATAACGACGGAGCCGGTGGGTCGGCTCTTCCATGGAAAGTTAGCCGTTTGTATAAAAAATTAAAAAAATTCGGACGTTGATTGATGGCACCTCAATGCTAAATCGAATACGGCAGGGCATTAGACGCGGTATGCGTAGTAAAAAATATCACGATAAAATTGTTGTCAGCTTTGTAGTGGTTGTCTACGACATGCCGCTACAAGCACAGAATACTATCCGGTCGCTATTTCCTGATTATCAACGCGGTGCTTGCTCTGAAGACTACGAGGTCGTGATCGTCGAAAACGACTCGTCGAATACAATGTCTCGCGATTTCATTAATACGTTGCCCTCGAATTTCTCTTACCATCTACGAAAGGAAGATCAACCGACACCCATTTATGCCATCAGCTATGGCATCGAAAAAGCAAGCGGTAAGAATATTTGTGTGATGATAGATGGCGCTCGCCTAGTGACTCCAGGTGTCGTCAATAATATGGTTCGCGGACATCGGCTCGCAACGTGCGCAATGGTAACAGTTCCAGGGTATCACCTGGGCGTTGAGTTGCAGCAGAAATCAGTGGGCAGTGGTTACGATGTCGATCAGGAGCGGGTTTTGATGCAATCAATATCCTGGCCTGACAACGGCTATAGACTCTTTGAGATATCCTGTTTTAGCGGTTCGTCTGCGCAAGGATTTTATTTATCTCACAGCGAGAGTAACTGTATTAGTATGCCTCGAGGCGTGTGGAGTGATCTTGGCGGCTTCGATGCAAAGTTTGATATGCGAGGAGGTGGGCTCGTGAACCTCGATCTCTATAAGCGGGCTTGCGAATACCCCGGAATAACTCATGTCTTTTTGCAAGGGGAGGGCACGTTCCATCAGTTTCATGGAGGCGTCACTACTGGTGGAGATGAGTTTCAAGAGAGAGAAAAGTTTGTTGATGCCATTAAGGCACAGTATGAAGAAATTCGCGGAGAGAAATTTTCAGTGCCTGAAACTCATCCGGTCTATCTGGGTGA
>JAPKBI010000013.1 GCA_028823475.1 Halioglobus sp.
CACAGTTCATCAGCACATAACGTGCAGCATTCCAGATTTTGTTGCAAAAATTCCTGTAGCCCTCGATGCGACCAATGTCGAATCTAATATCACGGCCCGTCGAGGCCAGCGAGTAATAAGTGAAGCGCAGTGCATCGGTGCCATAAGATTCGATGCCGTCAGGGAATTGCCGACGTGTGGATTTTTCAATCTTAGTCGCAAGCTGGGGCTGCATCATGCCGCTTGTGCGCTTTAGGATTAGTTGCTCGAGTTCGATGCCATCAATGAGATCGATGGGGTCGATAACATTGCCCTTCGATTTGGACATCTTCTGGCCGTCGCTATCGCGTACTAAACCGTGTATATAAACGGTATGAAATGGCACTTCCTGGCGCAGGTGTAAGGTCATCATGATCATTCGAGCGACCCAGAAGAAGATAATATCAAAGCCGGTTACCAGCACGGAGCTCGGATGAAAGGTGGCCAGTTCCTCTGTTTCGTCCGGCCATCCTAAGGTTGAAAAGGTCCACAGCGCGGAAGAAAACCATGTGTCGAGAACATCCTCATCCTGGCGCAGTACTATCTCGTCGCCCAGCGTGTTCTCTTTTCGAACGGCCTCTTCGTTCTCTCCGACATAAAAGTTACCGTCGGCGTCATACCAGGCGGGAATGCGGTGTCCCCACCACAATTGGCGACTGATACACCAGTCCTGGATGTCCCGCATCCAAGCGAAGTAGGTGTTTTCCCATTGTTTGGGTACGAACTGGATGTCCCCGTTTTCCACAGCCGCGATGGCGGGTGTGGCCATCTTTTTGGCGTCGACATACCACTGATCTGTCAGATAGGGCTCGATAACGACACCGGAGCGGTCTCCACGTGGCACGCTTAATGTGTGGTCTGCGACTTTGTCGAGCAATCCCAAGGCGTCCATATCGGCGACCACGCGTTGGCGTGCCTCGAGTCGGTCAAGGCCGCGATAGGGTTTTGGGGCAGTGTCATTGATCGCCGCATCGTCGTTTAAGATGTTTATTACAGGAAGCCCATGCCGCCGGCCCATCTCGTAGTCGTTGAAATCATGGGCCGGGGTAATTTTGACGCAACCGGTGCCAAACTCGCGGTCTACATAGTCATCGGCGATTATCGGTATTTCGCGATCGCACAGCGGCAGTATAACGGTGCGCCCAATCAGATCCGCGTAGCGCTCGTCTTCCGGGTGAACCGCTACTGCGCAGTCGCCCAGCATGGTTTCAGGGCGAGTGGTAGCGACTGTGAGATGGCCCTGACCGCCAGCCAGTGGATAGTTAAAGTGCCACATGTGGCCTTTCTCCTCTTCGGAGATGACCTCCAGGTCGGAGATGGCGGTATGAAGTGCTGGGTCCCAGTTAACCAGCCTCTGGCCACGGTAAATAAGGCCCTCCCGGTAAAGCCGGATAAACACCTCTTGTACCGCTGCAGAGAGTCCCGGGTCCATAGTAAACCGCTCGCGAGACCAATCTAGGGAGGCCCCAAGGCGTCGCATCTGCTGAGTAATAGCGCCGCCCGATTTTTCTTTCCACTCCCAGATTTTTTCAATAAATTTTTCGCGTCCCAGATCATGACGATTGATTCCCTGTGCTTCTAGTTGACGCTCAACCACCATTTGCGTGGCAATACCGGCGTGGTCGGTGCCGGCCTGCCAGAGTGTGTTGTAGCCAGACATGCGGTGGTAGCGAATAAGCGCGTCCATGATGGCTTCCTGGAAGCCGTGCCCCATGTGAAGACTGCCAGTCACGTTGGGTGGCGGGATCATAATGCTATAGGCCTGTTCGCCACCTTGGGGGGCAAAATACCCTTTATCCTCCCACTCTTGATACCAGCGGGTTTCAATGTTGGCGGGTTGGAATGTTTTATCCATAACTCAGTGAATCCAAAATAGAGTGGGTCATTAAGCCAGCCGCAGTCTTTGGCCAGCATAGCGAGCGATTATACGGTAGTCGTCCACTGATCGGAATCACGGTATCGCTAAGCGGTCTGGCGCGACACAACTAAAGATCGTGCTTTTCCAGTTGATAACCGCGTTCTTTGTAAAAGGTCCAGGATTTTCGCAACGCCGCGAGGCTATCGGGTTCCTGTGTGACGACCTCGGCGACACGCGCAAATCGACTAAAGAAGGATGGAATCTCCAGCTGCAGATTAATCAAAAGATCGTTGTGATTGTTCGGCTCTTGCCCCCAGCCTATGGCAATAGTCTCGGAGTCCTCCTGCCCGTGTAGCCCGTGAGGAAGAAAACTGGCAGGCCGAAAGCTCCACAAGAGTTCATTGAGTTCGGTCGCCTGTGCCTCGTCGGTCGCGTTTATGAAAATGCGATGTCCACGCTGAAAGGCTTTGTCAGCTAAACGCGCAGCAACCCGCAATCGTTGACTGGGATCAGAAGTCTGCACCACGTAAAAGCCTACCAGCGTCATTATTACCGACCTGCTCGGTCCAAAAGATAACGGGTTAGGAGCGCCACGGGGCGTCCGGTCGCTCCTTTTGGCGCGCTATTCCAAGCTGATCCGGCGATATCAAGATGCGCCCAGTTGTAGTCGCGTGCGAAGCACGATAAAAAGCATGCAGCGGTGATCGAGCCGCCACCGGCGCCCCCGATATTGGCCAAATCTGCAAAGTTGCTTTTGATCTGGGCCTGATAGTCATCCCACAATGGCATGCGCCAAGCGCGGTCGTGCGAATCGGTACCCGCCGCGAGTAATTGTTCAGCCAAGACATCTTCGTTGGCAAAGAGTCCAGTGGCATGGGAGCCTAGGGCCACTACACATGCGCCTGTGAGAGTCGCTATGTCGATGACCGCTGCAGGCTTGAATCGAGCAGCGTAGGTCAGGGCATCGCACAGGACCAACCGTCCCTCAGCATCTGTATTAAGCACTTCAATTGTTGTACCCGACATGCTGGTTACGATATCGCCAGGCTTGGTCGCTTTTCCGTCCGGCATGTTCTCGGCAGCCGCCACTATGCCTACAACGTTTAGCGGTAACGCCAACTCAACAATAGCGCGCATAGTACCCAATACACTAGCTGCACCGCCCATATCAAACTTCATTTCGTCCATTTTAGCGCCGGGTTTAAGGGAAATTCCGCCGCTATCAAAAGTGACCCCTTTACCAACCAGCACCTGGGGTTTGTCTGCTGTTTTACCTCCTTTATAGTTCATGACGATGAGCTTGGCAGATTCTGCACTGCCGGCGGAAACTGACAGTAGAGCGCCCATGCCCAACGCTCGCATTTGCTTCTCCTCCACTATGCTGACAGTCAACTTGGCACTGTTGCGCGCCAATTTTCGAGCTTGTCGTGCCAAATAAGAGGGCGTGCAGATATTGCCCGGTAAATTGGCGAGGTTGGCGGCTTCATTGATGCCTAAGCCAATAGCGTTACCCTCGCGCAGGGCGCTCGCGGCTAGTCGTGATGGAATGGCATCCTTAGTATTAATCACCAACCGGGTCAGCTTCATTGCGGCCCTTGGTTTGGAAACGGTTTCGGTATAGCGATACGACGCAGCAATGAGATGTCGGGCCAGGTAGGTCAGCATCCATTTGGCTTCGTTTTCTTTCAGTCCTAGCCCTGCCAGGTGCAACATGGCCTCACTGGCCTGTTTGTTTAAAAGGGCGTGATAGACGGTTTGGCTGAATTTTCTGGCGCCTTCTCGATCAAACGTCTTTGCGTCTCCGCACCCAATCAGCAGTATACGTTTGGCGGCATTGGTGCCGGGCAGCATGAGGCTCTCACCCGACTTAGCGCTAAAGTCGCCAAGCGCAAGCGCCGCTTTTATGGCGCCAGAGGCGGCCTTATCGAGTTTTAATGCCGCGCCTGCCAATTTTGTATCTTGGAACAAGGGCAAAATCGCACATTGACTGGCGGCAGTGGCTGCATCGGTCACGTCTCTTGCGATGAACGTCATAGCGGTCATAGATATCTTCCTCAGTGGAGTTAAAACGCCCTAGTGTATGCTGGCCGGCGCCCAAACTGAACTGAAAAAACACCGGAGCGCAAAAGTGTCAGAATTTTATGTGTCTTCCGGTTTTTCCCGATTGGGTAGCAGGATCAATTCAGTGCCCGAGATATAGTCATGCCAGTAGCGGTCATTCCGATCCACCAAGCACCACAGATAGCCGAGTCCCAGGCAGGCTGCAGACAGGAATGCTCCCAGGCAGCGAAGTATAGATTTGCCTGTTGTGGGAGGGCCACCCTGGAAATCAACTAGCTTTATGCGCCACGTCTGCATGCCGAGGGTTTGCCCGCTTTTAACCCAAAAGATACTGAAGAAAAGCACGATGCTCAGCGTCGTCAGAAACTGAGCCAGGTGGGCATTGAGGATTTGCTGTTCTCCGTCTGTCGCCTTAACCACAGCACCCAGTGCCAGTCCATTGACTACAGCTACCAGAGCTAACACTAAGAGCGCGTCATACAGCATGGCCGTCAGGCGTCTTAGCAGCGAAGGACTATGGGATCGATTAGCTTCTATCATGCACTGAAGTTTAGCATTATTGGAAAAGTATTAACGAAATGTAAATTGAGAGCGACTTCATGCCCGTGATATATTGACGGTCAATTGCAGAGGCTGTGCGCATGAATGTACTGCTGGTGGAAGATGATAAGCGGGTAGGTGATTTTATAGTCACTGAGTTGACTGCGGTGGGTCACTGCTGTGTCCATGAGCTTGATGGTGCGGCTGGGCTTCGAGCGGCACAAAATGCCACCTTTGATGTGATGGTGATCGATCGCATGATGCCGCGTATGGATGGGTTGGCATTAATCAATGCCCTGAGAGAGGCGGGGGATAACACACCAGTGGTTATACTGAGTGCTCTGGGCGAGGTGGACGACCGGGTGCAGGGGTTGCATTGTGGTGCCGATGACTACCTCGTAAAGCCATTTGCTATGGCGGAGTTGTTGGCAAGACTGGACGTATTGCATCGCCGCGTCTCTGCGGCGGTGGGTGAGTCGCAAACAACGCTCGTGGTCGCTGATTTATCCATAGACCTGCTGCGTCAGCATGTGCGGCGCCAGATGACCACCATTACTTTGCAGCCCCGCGAGTACAAGCTGCTGGAATATTTGATGCGCCATGCTGGCCAAGTCGTGACGCGGGCAATGCTGCTGGAGCACGTCTGGGGCTACCACTTTGATCCGCAAACTAATGTAATCGACGTGCATGTGTCGCGCCTGCGGCAGAAAATCGACAAGGATTTCGATCATGCTTTGCTCTCTACAGTGAGGGGAAAGGGGTATCGTCTCGGTCCCCAGCTGGACGACTGAGCACAACGCGATGAAAACAAGGGAAGTCGTTAGTAGTCTTACCTTTCGTGGAATCGTTAAATATGTGACGGCCCTTAGCGCTACCGTGTTTCTCCTGTTGGGCGCTTTCTATCTGTATTTCAGCTATACCTCGTTTCGCGCATTGGGTGAGAGCGTTATGAGCGAACTTGAAACGCTTGAGTTAGTTTATAGTGGGCAGTCCCTGGCCGGCGTTAATCAGTATATCGATGATCAGTTGGCATCGTCGTCAATCCACCGTTTCTATTATTTAGTGACTGACGCGCAAGGCGTAAAAGTTGCAGGAGACCTGCCCGCACGGCCGAGTTATCGAGAGTTTGATGACGGTTGGTTAGGGTTTGAGCTGGCACTGCAGAACTGGGGACAGTCTATTGATGTCCAGTTCTTAGCCTACCCCATGCTGCTCGGAGACGGATATCAGGTTATGGTGGCGCGCGATTATGCCGATATTGTTGGCAGAGCAGAGTTAGTGTTTCGCACACTCTTTAGGTTTTTAATAGCGACCTTGATATTGGGCATTACAGGAGGGTTTTTTAGTGCGGCGCGGACACTGGATCGAGTCGAGCGTTTGAATCAGGATGTTTCCCGCATCATTCGCGGTGGCGCAAACGAGCGACTGCAGGTAGAGGAAGAGAAGGGCTATATTCGTGTTTTGGCCATGTTTATGAATCAGATGTTGGAGCAGATGGAGACGCTGATGCAGGGCGTGAGGCGTGTCTCTGATAATATAGCGCATGACTTGCGAACACCTCTGACGCGGATGCGCAACGATCTTAGTCAGTTGCGCGATAGGTCAAGTCAGGAGGAGGGAGGACAGTTAGAGCGCATTATTGAGGAATGTGATGAACTTTTGTCTTCGTTTAATGCGGTCCTGCGAATCTCCACTTTGGAATCGGGCAGCCGTTTGGCCGGCGGAAGCGATGTAGAGCTGCGGGCCCTGCTCCGAGATTTAGTAGAACTCTATGAACCTCTGGCGGACGAACGGAACATTGACCTCGTGTTGGAGGCTCCTCAGTCTCAGGTGTGTAAAGGCGAAGTGGATTTATTGTTCCAGATGTTCGCCAACCTACTGGACAATGCGATTAAGTATACAAAGCCGAATGGACATATTCGGGTGCATATGAGTGAAAAACTGACAGGTGATGGCGGTCGCAGACATAGCGTTGTAATCTCTGATTCCGGGCCTGGTATTGCTTTTTTGGAGCGCGGTAACGTATTTCGGCGCTTTTATCGTGTGGAGGCTAGTCGCGGGGAGCACCCGGGTCATGGTCTGGGCCTTAGTCTGGTGCAAGCGATTGCACAGTACCATTATGGTTCGGTGGAGTTGGGCAACAACAATCCAGGTTTGCAGGTGAGAATCGAGATTCCTTAGCACTCAATTTGTCAAATAGAGTTAGCCAGAGCGCTTAGGCTTCCAAAGCAATATGATCAAACGTTTGACGGGGTCAGTGACAGTGCTGACAGATCGTGAAGCAAGGATTTTTCTTTTAATGCAACACAGTCGCTGAAGTCGAAGCCCAAAGGTGACAGTGTGAGATCGTCGATGTTGGGTGAAACTGGGTCTTTGGACAGAGGTAAATTAGGAATCGTGTGACCCACTGGCGCCATGTTCAGGTGACTCGTGTCGGGCATTGCAGGGGGCGCTGATGGTTCTTGGGACAAGCGCTGCCCCAATGTGCCCAGCGCGAGGCCAGAGGTATTTACATTTCGACTGATCAGCGCGGCACGCTCATTGGTATGTAAGACGTCGGTCCCTGGCGCAGCCAGACCAATACCTCCTGTGCCTATCGTGTTTTCCTGTTGCGTGACAGATGCCGGTGTAATCAACCCCAGTGTTTCGAGACGGCCTGTGATCGGTGCGGCCGCCAGCGCTGCAATTTTTTCAGCCGCAGTGCGGATTTTTGCGGGTGCAGGATTGGCCTGTATGGGCTCAGATTCGATGCGATTTATGGTGGGGTCTGCTCCGGCCCGCTGCATCACAACCTTGTACTTTAGGGCCGTCGCTTTGTCGCAGTCACTTTTAATTAACTGGTTTTTGCCGCTAAATGATTTATCTAGGGTCTGTTGACCGACGTTAAACACCTTGGCCAGCTTTTCCCGGACGCTGTCTAGATCATGCCCATCCATTAACCGGCCAGCGAAATAAACATTGTAGCGCTCTTTCATTGGGGAGCTCTCGTGTCATTTATCACCATAGTATACTAACTCCTGCTGGCGGGGTCTCGCCTGAGTCAAATCCACAATCTGTGGGGTTTATGGCTGACCCCCGTGATGTGCTTCTGCTAAGATGCATACACTGACCTGTGTGACTGTATTTTCATGAGCAACCGCGTTCCAACTCGATTCGTCAAGACACTGCTGCGTATGGTGGGAGATAAGGGCTATAACTTTAGTCTTGTTCTCAGCGATGCTGGGCTGGATTTTGACCCTTTGAATGAGTCTGACCCTGCATATCGTAGCGAGATCAGTGCCATGCAGTATTCTCGCATTTACCAGAGCGTCCTGAGACTGCTGCAGGATGAAACCTTCGGCACGACCGGCAGTGAATTGGTCGCGCCTGGCGCATTTCGTATGATGTGCTATTGCATTATTTCATGCGATAATCTTGGGCAGGCCATTCAGCGTGCTGCAGAATTTTATCGAACATTCTTTGGTGAGAACAGTCAGCTATACGCTAACTTTAGTGACCAATTCGCCCGAGTAGGCTATCGCACTATGGCGCGAAACGAACGGCCTCGAGTCGAGGCTGCAGATGCCTATGGATTGTCCATGTGGCATCGTTTTTTCGGCTGGCTGTGCGGGCGCCCAATAGAGTTAAAACGAGTGGATTTCTCCGGAGATACTCCAGAGCGATTGGAGAAATACGAAAAGCTGTTCGGTTGCCCTCTGTATTTTAACCAGGCGCACGATTTGCTCTACTTCGATAGCGCGTGTCTGGGTTGGTCTGTTGTGCATACTGAGCACTCCCTGCGCGAGTTTTTGCGCACGGCGCCCTATCAGTTGCTAATGATGGAAACTAGTCCAGAAGCGAATAACATTTCTGCGCAGGTAAAAGCCATGATAGGACATGACTTTAGTCACGGGTTTCCGGGATTTGAAGCCATTAGCAGTGCGCTGAAGATGTCCGCCCCGACTCTTCGCCGCAGATTAAAGCGCGAGGGCACAACATTCCAGCAACTTAAGGACGAGGCACGTTGTGAAGCATCCAAGCTATGCCTTGTTCGGCCGGAGTTGTCGATTAATGAGGTTGCGCTGCAGATGGGGTTTACTGACCCTAGTGCCTTTCATCGATCGTTTAAAAAATGGACGTCACAGACACCGGGGCAGTTTCGTGCCAGTCGTCGCGTCAGTAAAAGATGAGCATCGGAGCTGTAACCGTCCGTTGACCTTGGTTATAATTTGTATTCTGGTTCCTTTGGTAATTTTTTAGCAGGCTTTTCATGATTGTGCAGCAACAGATAGAGCAGCAACTTCAGAGCAGATTTTCTCCAGAATTCCTCGAGGTAGCCAATGAGAGCTATATGCATAGCGTGCCGCCGGATTCAGAAACTCATTTTCGGGTCGTGGTGGTCAGTAGCAGCTTTGAAGGGTGTTCCAGGGTTGCCCGTCATCAACAAGTCTATGCCGTGCTGGCGTCGCAACTCACGGGGCCAGTACATGCTCTTGCTCTGCATACGTACACGGCTGTCGAATGGGAGAAACGTGGGCAAGCAGTGCAGGCTTCGCCAGACTGCCTCGGCGGTAGTAAAGCAGATCAAGCCTAGGGCGAAATAATGGAATCAGTCGTCGTTGCAGCGCTCTATAAATTTGTCACGTTAGAAGATTACCATGAGTTTCGTGAGCCACTGCTGGACGCGTGCGTAACGGCAGGTGTGCGAGGCACCTTATTGCTGGCGCGTGAGGGCATCAATGGCACTATCGCAGGGAGTAAGGAAGGCGTCGACCAGGTAATTGCTTACCTGCGCAGTGATTCTCGCCTGGCTGATCTAGAGCACAAGGAATCCTGCGACGACCATGCGCCTTTTTATCGCATGAAGGTCAAGTTGAAGAAAGAAATAGTCACGATGGGCGTAACAGGAGTTGATCCCAATACGCGTGCGGGGACCTATGTCCGTCCGCGTGATTGGAATGATTTGGTTAGCGATCCTGAGGTTTTTTTGATCGATACGCGCAATGATTATGAATGCGACATTGGGAGTTTTAGTGGTGCTGTTGATCCGCGTACTCAAAACTTTCGAGAATTCCCAGATTTTGTTCGCGCGAATCTTGATCCTGATAAGCATAAAAAAATTGCGATGTTCTGTACTGGGGGAATTCGCTGTGAAAAAGCCTCTGCCTTCATGCTTAATGAAGGCTTCGAGGAGGTGTATCACCTGCAAGGCGGCATTTTGAAATACCTCGAAGAGGTGCCGCAGCAAGACAGTATCTGGGAGGGCGAGTGTTTTGTCTTCGATAACAGGGTTTCGGTTGATCATCAACTGGAAAAAGGGCGTTATGATCAATGTTTTGGTTGCCGTCATCCGATTACCGAACAGGAGAAGCATTCTGGGCAGTATGAAGCGGGGGTGTGTTGCCCTCATTGCTATGACCGTCTGACGCTAGATCAAGCAACGCGCTTCAGAGAGCGCCAGAAGCAAGTAGAGCTAGCCACGCTGAGGGACGAGCCTCATATCGGTGCGCCGCCGCCAGCGCGTCAGCAGTTCAAAGTGAAAGCCGACATAGATTGATCCCCCTTACTTGCATGAATAGTCCCGCCGATTATTTTAAATAAAGATTGATAGCGCTTCTGAAGCCACTTACTGGAACAAAGGTACTGTATCCCTCGCCATTGCCTTGCGAAATGACGCCGCACAGTAGCGGCTCCGCACTGTTGGAAAGTTGTATTACTGCACCGCCAGAAGCGCCCTTGTGCGCCATACAGTTGGTATCGCCGAGACTGAGCTGCTGACGGTGAATGACACAGGCAGGGTCGAACGTTAGAGCCTGACCAGAATCGCCTATCCCACTGTCGCTAGAGTAACCGGCCATGGTCACTGGCCGATCCGGATCTGCACTGTGAGGATGGATGTTTAAAGCGATAATCTGTTCTGAGCTTATAGTGCTACGCAAGCGTAAAATGGCCCAATCGGCGTGCATTCCGCCGCCATCTGCTAAGCGTAAAGCCTCTCGCCGCACTGACTCCCCTGAGACCGTCAGTGCTGTAAAGAAGATCGGTTTGCTCAGGTCGCTGTAGAGCTCGAGGCAGTGCCAGGCAGTGATGATGGTATTGGCATCGCGTTGAGTGGCGCTGGAAACTAGAGTGGCGCTGCAATCTTCCAAGTAGTGTGAGCCATGGCCATTGCGATAGCGCTGTCCAGGCACCTGTAGCTTACCTACGGCACGCAGCCATGGTGAAGACGTGGCGGAAAACACCTGCCGTGAGTCTGTCGATCCAGCCGCACTGGGCAGCAACAGGCCGCATAGTATTAACAGTGTTGCTGAATATTTTCGGTGGCGTTTCACGTCACCTGCCGATCTTCCGCGCCGGCTTTAGTTTTTCCGAGCAAAGTGACAATCAGTACAAGCACCGCTGAGAGAAGCCCTGTGATAGTCATCACCGAAAATTTTGAAATCTTAAAAAGCCCAAGGTCGATAAGCGGATAGCTTACATATCGCTCGACAATGACTAGGACTACGATGCCTAGGAGTGCGCTGGCAATGGCAACTTGTGGGTAAGGAGGCGTCGAGTCCCAATCCGCGGCCTTATTAATGCTGAAGATAAACGAAGCCAGACCGAAAACGGCTGCACCAATGAATAGCCAGGTCCTTCTGCACAAGAGATCAGCAAGTTGGTCACCGAGCACCAAGCACGAGGCAAGTGCGATCATGTAACCGCTGGCTACCCATTGCAGGTCCGTCGTAGTGACAGAAAAAGGCAGTGCGGTGTCCGGGCTTGCTGCCAGAACTGCGAAGAGATGAAGATTGATGGCAAGCATGACCAGTGATGCGGCAATGATTATATGGCGCAGACTCAGATCGTTTTTGAGCGAGGGATGCATTGAGGCGAGTATAAGGCAAAGCAAAAAATTTGCATTAGCAGATTTGATTTTCTATGTAAATATAGCCGCTATATAAGCGGCTTCTACTTGCTATTTTAGCCCTCCTTGATATTGCAAAGAGGGGGCTTGAATGAACTAAAATGAATTTCGAAAAGGGGGGATTGAGTCCCCCGTTCGTATTAGCAAGACGGAGCAGGACCAATTAACGACCATACCTCAGGGCTTGCCAATGGTGAAGAGCCGAGTGTCCACCAGTTAGCGCGGTATACATTGCCCTGAAATGCTGCCTCTCTGCCTTCGAGAAAGATTGTGGAGTCAGAGTAGTCGAGGCGCACCTCAGAGACTAGCTCGAATGCATTCGTCGCATCTGGAGCCACATCAACAGTCCACCATTTTGCTTTATAGACCAAACCGCTAAAGCTCACGATTTCACCGCCTGTATAGACAGTGGATGAGTTAAACGCAGGCTGCATAGACGCCATCGGATCAGATGTATCGCAAGAACCTGAGTCACCGTCCACGGGTGTGTCTCCACTAGCTGCAACGAGAGTGACGTTGGCCGTATTCTGGATGGTCGCATTACCTTGAATAGCAGTAGCAACGACAACCAGCGTGAAATCGCCAGGGAAGGCTTCATGCACATGCAGTTTCAGATCGACAGTTTGTGTAGACGCGACGGGCTCAGGTGCATCACAGGCATCTAAGTCATCGGGCATTTGCATTGTGTCGTCTAAGATAAACGTATCACTAGTAATGGTGGCGCCGCTGCTGTCAAACAAGGTAGCGACAATGTCCATTGCGCCATCTGTAGAGACCGTAAATTTCACGTCTGCCATGCCAGTGCTGTTTATGTCTACCGGTGAGTCTACGTTGCTGAGCGTTACCTGATATTCGGACACAACATCTGCAAATGTAACGGCGACTTGAATAGACTGAATGTCGTCATTTCCCGTCGTATAAATCTTGTTCGCGCCAGCAATTGGGGAGAACGTATCCCCTGATTTTTCACCCGCAAAGAAATACCCCTGTGCGTTGATTGCGCGCGCCAGCTCAAGACTTGCAGCAGCACCAGAAGTGGAAACGGTCGCCGTGTAGGAGGCAGACAGTGAGAGATTCTCACCATTTGTATCCATTACACGAGTATAGATAGTGTCCCCTGCGTTAAGTGCAATAGCACCTGATATTGTCCCGACTTCTACAAACGAATTGTCGTCGATTACCGGCGTGTCACCGCCTTCGAAGTTTACGTCAATTGCGTTGTAGAAAGACGCCGCCGTATCACCGACATCCCATACCGCTAAGATTACTTGATAACCTTGACGAGCCGGCACTTCACAGGCGTGCTGGACTGTCATTGGCGGGCGTACCATGCCGCCGTCATATTCACAGAAAGGGGTTAGTTCAAACGCAGAGCGCGACAGGGGTTGTGATTGGTCCCAGTCAGGGGTGGTAATAAAGTATCGCCAATCACGAGCCACATGGTTTGCAGTAAACTGCCATGTAAAAACGTTAGTTCCCGCGGCGATATCGTTCTTCGACCAACGCGCCGGTGTTTGCGCGTTCAGCTCAGACCATGCGGGGCTGCCTGCAGCAGCAATCGTGCCATCAGCGGGGCCGCCGATTGGGAAGCGTGGACTACCGTCTACGCCTTCCACAGATTGAGGTTCATATTGGACTGCGCCACAGTTCGTATTTTCGCCCAACTTGCAAAGATATGAACGACTTCCTGGTTGTGAAACATATCCGTGTGAAAAAGACTCAACGGAGAGGCTCATTGCGGCAACACCTGCTACTATCGCGAGTTGTGTTTTAATCATTTTCATAAGAACATTCCCTTCCACTATACCTATGGTGTGAAACACTGCAGAACTGTCCCGCAACGCTTTTTAGTACTCTCGGTGTGCTGCCGAGTGTAAGTTTAAAAGCAGGGCATTTTTAATGTAAATTCCTGCCATCCGATATTGAGACAGAAGCTCTGGGGCAAAGTTCCCCTAATTGAATGAGAGTGTAGGCGACTGAGATGACGGCGTTGGCATATTACTTTGTCATTTGGTCGTCGCGCAGTTCCGATAGGGTACCGATACCGTTAAGGTACAACACACAATTGAGGGAATAGCGTATGGGCCTTTTGCAAGATCGAGTCGTAGTAGTCACTGGCGCCAGCCGTGGTGCAGGGAAAGGCATAGCGCTTGCGCTTGGCGCGACTGGTGCCACGGTCTATGTAACTGGACGCACACGAAACGAGGGAGATGCGCCTCTGCCAGGCACCGTACAAGCCACTGCAGATGCCGTCACAGCAGCAGGAGGCGAGGGTATACCTGTCTACTGCGACCACGGTGATGACGATAGCGTTCAAAAACTGTTCGAGCAGGTAGCCGTTGAACAGGGTCGGCTGGATATACTGGTTAACAACGCCACCAGTTTACACGATGCGATGACGCAAGCAGGCCCGTTCTGGGAAAAACCGCTGGCGCTCACTGGGCTGTGGGAGGTGGGTATGCGATCACACTACAGCGCAGCGTGGCATGCGGCACCTCTGTTATTGGCGAATGGGGAGGGTCTGATCATAAATACCTCGTCCTTTGGCGGACGTATTTATATGCACGGCCCAGCTTATGGTGCCGGAAAAGCGGCAGTAGATAAGATGTCACATGATATGGCGATTGATTTTCGTCCGTACAATGTCGCAGTTATTTCAATCTGGATGGGTCTTCTCCTGACTGAGCGCACGCAGCGTGTATTTGATGCGGAACCGGAGAAGTATGCGGATTTAGTCGCGACCGCCGAAACCCCCCAGTTCACCGGTCGAATAATCGATGGGTTGGCCAGAGATTCTAAGCTGATGGACAAGAGTGGAAGCGTGCTTATTGGCGCTGAATTGGCACAGGAGTACGGGCTAACTGATATCAACGGTAGGTCACCCCCATCTCATCGGGCCTTTTTTTGCGACCCTACTACCTATGGAAAGGCAATCGTGGAGTAGTTTTGATATTCTGAGTTAAGGATGCGAACATTGTGAAGTCTTGAATACAGTAATTTGGCGTCTTTCATCCTCACGTAAGGCGCGAGAGCGGTGAATGCATAATAAAAGATTGGCAGGTGACGCGATGAACGAATACCCATTAGAAAGCGCTTTTGCGCAGCATCTGATTGACCCCGCCAGACCGGAGGGGGCAGGAGGGCCATGCTGTCGAGCGGGCGTTTCTAGGCAGATCGGTGATAGACTAGTCCAGTGTTGGATTCTGCTGTTGCTACTGATCGCTGTTTGGCTTTTTCCGGTAAAATGTTTAAGCCCGCGAGCAGTGCTGATATGCGATCACATCAGATCGTAAGTCATTCTCGTTCCATCTAAATTTAGCTGTCCAAGGCGCTGATTACGCGCGGGAGATATTATGAAGTTGAAAGGACGATTACCCGAGGGCCACTATGCCAACTGTGCGAATGGCTACCGAATTCATTATCTGGACGAAGGACAGGGCGAGGTCGTAGTGTTTTTACACGGGTCAGGCCCAGGCGCGAGTGGCTATAGCAACTTCAAGGGCAATTACCGAAATCTGGTGGATGCCGGTTATCGCTGTATTATTCCCGATCATATTGGTTATGGCTTTTCAGACAAGCCCAACGACGTTGATCACCCCCTGTCGTTTTTTGTCGAGTGCATTAAGCAAACGCTTGACGTGGCTGGCGTAGAAAAATGCACGTTGGTGGGTAATTCTTTGGGTGGAGTTATAGCGTTGGGAATGGCGCTAGAGTATCCGGAACGAGTGGATAAGCTCGTTCTAATGGCGCCAGGCGGTCTAAGTGATCTGGCTGAATATCAGCAAATGCCGGGCATGCAGAAGGTGTTCAAGGTCTTCGGTTCAGGTGAGCCGGTGACGCCTGCTGTGATGAAGGATTTGTTCGCCACTGGCCTGATGCACAACCCGGAGTATGCTACCGATGCGCTGGTGGAAGAGCGGATGCAGATCATGCAGATCATGAATGGCCATGTGATGGCGACCATGCAAGTACCTAATCTCGTAGATCGATTGCACGAGCTTGAGTGCCCCGTACTGGGCTTTTGGGGTATGGATGAGAAAATGATGCCCGAGAACGGCATTATGGCCATGGCCAAAAACATTAAGCACTTACGCCTTGTGTTGGCGACGGAGTGCGGGCATTGGGTAATGGTTGAGCATGAAGCGATGTTTAATCGTTATTGTCTGGATTTTCTGCAACACGGCTAGAGCAGGCAGGATTTAGACGCTAGGTCTAGCCGTCAATAGCGCAAACGCCGGCGCTGCTGGACGTGCGGTGATGTTGCAGCTCAAAAATCAGACGATTGGTAGTGTTCGGACTTTACGCGCGGTCGAACAAAATATTGTACTGGTGAAATCCAAAAGGCGTGTAAAATTGCCGCCTGAATGATGAGGCAGATGAGCTTATGATGGAGGAAAAGCGGATCAATGAGCTGGGGGATGAGCTGTATCAGGCTCTCCGTACTCAGTCCACCCTGGGGCCGTTGACAGAGCGGGAGAGCAATATCACCATCGAGGACGCTTATCACATCTCTTTGCGGATGGTGAGTCAGCGCCTAAATCTCGATGGTGAGCGCATTGTTGGCAAGAAAATCGGGGTGACCAGTAAGCCGGTGCAAGACATGCTGAAGGTCTTTCAGCCAGACTTCGGCTTTCTGACAGATAAGATGGAATATGCTGATGGCGCCAATATTCCCATCGCAGGCAATATGATTCAGCCTCGGGCTGAGGGTGAGATTGCGTTCCGTTTAAAACAGGATTTAGTGGGTCCGGGGGTGACGGAGCAGGATGTACTTGACGCTACTGCCACCATTATGCCGTGCTTCGAGATTGTTGATTCTAGGATTCATAACTGGAACATAAAAATTCAGGACACAGTGGCGGATAACGCATCGTGTGGCGTTTATGTGCTGGGTACAAACGAAGTCGATCCGCGCGATTTTGATTTGCCGAATTTGAAGATGACTATTTTAAAAAATGGCGAGTTCAATTCAGAAGGAATGGGAAGCGCCGTGCAGGGTAATCCATTGACCGCAGTGGCGTGGTTAGCCAATACCCTCGGTGAGTTTGGTATTCCTTTCAAAGCGGGCGAGATTATTCTTTCGGGTTCGCTGGTGCCTTTGATTCCAGTGGTTGCAGGTGATGAGATGTCACTGGTCATTGAGGGAATTGGAGGTTGTCGCTGTAACTTTGTATAATGTCGCCGTTTACAAAAGACGTCATTTCGACCAGAGGCGCTGATGCCGGTCGATAGCACATAGAGTCTAACCCCATTGAAATACAGAGATTCAACATGAGCAAAAAAGTAAAGGCAGCAATAATTGGCCCTGGAAATATCGGCACAGATCTGCTGATGAAGGCCATGCGCAGTGAGCTGATTGAGCCTGTATGGATGGTGGGCGTGGATGTGGATTCACCCGGTCTGGCAAGGGCCTTGGAGATGGGGTTGAAAACCACCGCAGACGGCGTAGATGGGATGCTGCCTACCATGGCAAAAGACGGGGTACAAATTTGCTTCGATGCCACATCCGCGTATGTCCATGCGGAAAACAGTCGCAAGGTCAACGAGCAGGGTGCGGTGATGATCGATCTGACCCCTGCAGCGATCGGGCCGTTTTGTGTGCCGCCGGTCAATTTGAGTGAAGCCGTAGCTGCGAAGGCAATGAACGTCAACATGGTGACCTGCGGTGGCCAGGCGACCATCCCTATGGTGGCGGCTGTCAGTCGTGTACAGAGCGTGGCCTATGGCGAAATTGTGGCGACCGTAAGCAGTAAGTCGGCGGGGCCTGGTACGCGTAAGAATATCGACGAGTTTACGCGCACCACCGCCAGCGGCATCGAGAAAGTCGGCGGTGCAAAAAGTGGCAAAGCTATTATTGTTATCAATCCGGCTGAGCCCCCGCTGATAATGCGAGACACTATTCACTGCTTGACGGTTGACGAGCCCGATCAGGTAGCGATCACCCAGTCGGTGCATGACATGCTGGCTGAGGTGCAAAAGTATGTTCCAGGCTACACCTTAAAGAACGGTCCGGTATTCGATGGTAAGCGAGTCTCAATTTATATGGAAGTTGAAGGCTTAGGTGATTTTCTGCCCAAATATGCGGGTAATCTCGACATCATGACCGCAGCAGGTCTGCGCACGGCAGAAATGTATGCTCAGGAGATTTTGGCCGGCACTTTTGTGCCTACTGCAGCCTGAACACCGTCGATAGCAAATACGAGAGAGCGAGATAATGGATCTTACCGGCAAGAAAATCACCATTCACGATATGTGCCTGCGCGACGGCATGCATCCGAAGCAGCATCAGATTACCGTCGAGCAAATGGTCACGATTGCCAAGGCCATGGATGAGGCGGGGATACCGATGATTGAAGTGACGCACGGCGACGGGCTGGGTGGCGCGTCGGTGAATTACGGTTTTCCTGCGGCCAGTGACGAGGAGTATCTGACAGCGGTGTGCAAAGAGGTGAAGAACACAAAGGTCTCCGCATTGCTGCTGCCCGGTATCGGTACAGTGGATCACCTTAAAATGGCTGTGGATTGCGGCATCTCGTCTATTCGGGTGGCGACGCATTGTACTGAAGCGGATGTTGCTGAGCAGCATCTTGCAATGGCGGCCAAATACCCCGACCTCGATACCGTAGGCTTTCTGATGATGGCCCATATGATAGGGCCTGAAGAGTTGGTGCAACAGCTGAAGATGATGGAAGACTTTGGGGCCAACTGTGTCTACATCACGGACTCCGCAGGCTATATGCTGCCCGACCATGTGACCGAGCGAGTCGCACTGGCGCGAGCGGAGCTAAGGCCCGAAACCGAGCTAGGCTTTCATGGGCATCACAACATGGCGATGGGTGTTGCGAACTCTCTTGCTGCGGTTGACGCAGGCGCTAATCGAATTGATGGTTCTCTGGCAGGCTTGGGTGCAGGTGCGGGTAATACACCGTTGGAAGTGTTTATCGCGGTGTGTGATCGCATGGGCGTCGAAACAGGTATTGATTTGTTCAAGGCTATGGATATTGCGGAAGACCTGGTCGTGCCAATGATGGACCAGATGGTGCGCGTTGATCGAGATGCTCTTACATTAGGCTATGCAGGTGTATATTCGTCCTTCCTGCTGTTTGCCAAACGCAGTGCTGAGAAATATGGCCTGTCCAGTCGCGACATTTTGGTTGAACTGGGGCGCCGCAGGACAGTCGGTGGACAGGAAGATATGATTGAAGACCTCGCCCTGGATATGGCGAAGGAAAGGGATACTAATTAATACCGATTAGCCGGGAGCACCCGGTCTGTTCACTTCCGATAATACTGTCAGTTTTAAGGGGCCAACATGGAAAAGAACCGGTTAGGTAAAAGCTCTATTGTGGTGTCCGATATTTGTATGGGCACCATGACCTTCGGCAGCCAGGCAGACGAAAAAGCCTCGTTTCGCATTATGGACATGGCCTACGACGCCGGTGTAGATTTTTATGACACGGCGGAAATGTACCCAGTACCTCCCGATGCAAAATACGCTGGCGTGACGGAAGAGATTGTCGGTCGGTGGATGAAGACAAAAGACCGAGAGTCATTGATTATCGCGTCTAAGGTAGCGGGCCCCAGCCATGTCTGGATCACTGCGCCCTTTCGAGGCGGAAAGACGGGTCTTGACCGACACCACATTATGCGTGCCGTGGAAGGCAGTTTGCGGCGCCTGGACACTGATTATATTGACCTCTATCAGACCCACTGGCCCGACGCAGATTATCCGCAAGAGGAGATCATGATGGCACTGGACGAACTCGTGCGCTCGGGCAAGGTGCGGATTCTGGGCTGTAGTAATGAATCTACTTGGGGTTTGACCAAGAGCCTGTGGGCTTCTGATACCCATGGGCTTGCACGCCACGATACTATTCAGAACAACTTCAGCCTGAATAATCGTCGCTTTGAAGATGAGC
>JAPKBI010000185.1 GCA_028823475.1 Halioglobus sp.
TAGGCGGGTATGTCGCGAATTTCTCTAGTTCAGTTAGCAGGATCAGTCAGGAAATTTAATCTCAATAGGCCGTTTATTTGTCCTATACTTCTGACGAGCAACTTACACTTGGGGATTTTTAGAGTCAATCTGAGCGCGCAAGGGGCAGGATGCCCTTTTAGGGAATCTGCTTTCGCTTTCCAGGTATGGAGGGAAATTGAACACACGATTGCCCCCTAGTTAGGGGCCTGCAGACTGCGACGCATAGCGCCTGGTAGGGTTCGAAGGTGCGACCGCCGGGTTCGCAGTCGGAATTATGGATTATAATATCTTTATAAATCAATCGCTTATATAAAATCCGCTCTTAATCTACCCCGTATTTCACCGTACAACTCTACGCTGGAGAGTCAGCCCAGGCTCTATTTGAATCATCGTCGAGTAAGCCTGGTCCTTCGAAACACGTCCCAACTGTGTCTGCTGATATGGCATGGTTGGGGGGCTTTCTCTCTTTTTTGCGAGAGACAGATTGATTGATCGGGCTAGCAGCTATTAATCAGAGCTTCCTAAACTTTTCAGTATCAGCATTCCAATTTAATTTTTCTTGGTGTCGGCATCAGATTCCAAGCCTTGCAGATATCCGATAGCTTGCAAGCGCTTGATTTGTTCATTGGTTAACGGTGCTGACTCCAGCTCTGCGTCCCTTTCACTTTGCGTATAATCGAGAAACAAGCCATCGAAGAGCAGTACCAGATTATCACTGGGCTCAGAATGTATTTCGTATGGATCACTGTCGAGATCAAAATAAGAGTCTTGATCCGAGGCCATATACCAGATCGATTTCTTGGCACCTTGCTGAGCACTCATTTGTTGCTCGCCCACAACAATTCCAGAGGCGTATACCACTCGATCGAGCGCCTTTTGTGACGGCTCTATATGATCATCCAAATAATACCCTGGCCACTGATCAGGCAAAAAATCAATATTGAGCCAGCGCGCTACTGTCGGCGCAATGTCGACCAAACTGACTAGCCTATCTATTACTGCGCCTTCAGATTCTGGATGCCAGACAATTAGCGGCACATGCAGTAATTCCTGATACATGCTTTGGCCATGGCCTATAAATCTACCTGGAGCTAACTCAACTGCTTTCACAAGCTTCTTATCGCCATCATGATCTCCAAACTCTTCGCCGTGATCAGAGAATAAAATCACAACGGTGTCATCTAACAAATTTTCCCTTTCCATTTTTACTAGCATCGTCGCAATCGACTTCCTTAGCCGACTTACGGCAGAGGCGTAGACTAAGTATCTTTTGCACAGTAGTGATTGTTCATCCTCGCAGGCTCGAGGAGGTGCGACCTGCAAGAACATTGCACGCTCCTCTGGAGAGAACTTGGCGATTCGTTCATTCAGTTTAGGCTCTGGAGCCATATGCCAATCGTGTGCTTCCAGAAAATGCAGGTAATAAAAAAAGGGCGCATCTTTTTGCTTTCGAGCGAAGGCTTCTTTCATTTTTGAAAACCCAAGCCTCGAGCCGCTAGACCCTATATTGAACTTTTCTTTGAACCCCCGGTTCAATCCCATGGAATCACCCAAAGCATTAGTCCAAGGAGATGCCGAGATGACAGCTGTGTGGAAGCCTTCCTGTGCGGCAGCCTCGGTAAGCAAAGGCACAGCTTCATACAACGCAGTAGGCTTCGCGATTTCGGCCGATGCGGGGATTATCCCGGATCCGGGCTCGAAGCTCGGACTGGGTAACTGACCGGCACCATGCCCTGACTGCCACAAGCCGCTAAACACTGATCCGATGGCGGGCGCCGTCCATGAGGAGGAAGAAGTTGCCCGCTCGAACACGGTTGCACGATCTTGCCATACACTAAATGAATCCTTGCGAGAATCGCCCAGCCCATAAAACACATCAGCTCGAACGGTATCGATACATATCAGTAGAATATTTTTGGCGGAAGCCTTCGGCAGGAGGTGTTCAGCAGGCACCAGCGACTCTTTCGAGCAGGCACTCAACAACAAAATTACTGCCAACATCCCGTAACGCAGGTTAGTAAAACGTAACCTCAATCTCCAAGCCATAACAGTGCCTTATCAGCCGAATCAGTATTTTGTAGTTTTGCATAATCTCTTGCTTAGTTGCCCTAGCCACATGGCTTTGCAAGGATAAAAAACAGTATACACGCTATTGTGAGCAGAGCTATCGCACACGCCATGGCGAGAAGCCCTGTTTACCTCACCGTTTTAGTGACACCCAAAATTAGAGTTTCCCGCCCGTTCATGTTTGCCCAGATACTCCCAGTGTGTGAGATCGCACAGAGAGTCGTGCGCCCGTTCTTCGTTGTATTCTGGCTCCCTGTTTTCTGTTCGTTCGCGGACTTCGCTCAGTGTTTGGAACACATACATGTTCAGAATCCCACCCCGATACGTCCGGTTGAATCGCTCCCCATATAAATCTTTTGTGGGCATGCCGTGCTGGATAAAATCCAGCACCCGAGCAGCCGGGTACATGAGCTGCGGTAGACTGATTTTGCCGATTTTCAGGTGGTGGGCTGGGTCTGGTACTTCCTGTCGACGATCCTGGAGATTACTCACGCTACATCATCATCTGACGTCTAACGACGACCATGGCGGTAGTAGATGTGTATGAAGGACGGAGAAGCAGAGACGTGCATCTCAGAAATTGAAGCAAACGGCCCCAGAAGGCCTGCCAACGTACAAATTGGGTTTTCAGACTGCTCATATTGTAGTAAGTTGTTGGTAATTCGAATTTTTTGGGACTTTGATTGTGCGGCTATTCCAGCGATTGTCTATTTTTTTGACGCTTATGGTGCTAGCACCATTTGCCTCGGCCTATATTGGGCCCGGGTCCGGAATCAGCGTGGTCGGCTCTCTCCTGGGCCTGTTGGTAACCATCGTTTTGGCCTTTGGTGCAGTCATACTCTGGCCGTACCGACGCATGATGAAAAAGCGTCTACAAAAGGCCAACGCCGAGGGCGAAGAAGGATCCCTGGACAGCGAGCCCGAAGCCGAAATGGTAGAGTCCGAGGTTGGGAAAAAATAGCGTGCTACGATATAGCTTTTGCGTGGCTTTGTTGGTCGCGCTTTGTGGGTGCGGCAGTGCTAAGAGTCCAGAAACAGGTCGCACCATCGTATTAGGGTTTGATGGTATGGACCCACAAATGGCAGCCCAGTGGATGGCAGCCGGCGACTTACCGAATTTCTCCGCGCTGGCGAAAGAGGGCCATTTCTCTCCTCTGGGCACAACCATTCCGGCACAATCACCCGTCGCCTGGTCATCCTTTGCTACCGGGCTCAATCCCGGCGGGCATGGCATTTACGATTTTTTGCGGCGTGACCCTGCTACCTATCTCCCTGACTTTTCAGTTTCCGAAACGATCTTCCCCGATTCCGCACTGGAATTCGCCGGCTTGCGCATACCTTTAGAAGACGCTGTAGTTCGCAACCGTCGCATAGGCGAACCTTTCTGGGTCGAGCTGGAGGCGCAGGGAGCTTCAGCTACTGTCCAGCGCGTACCCGTGACATTTCCGCCCGATGATATCGACTACATGATTGCCGGGATGGGCGTGCCAGACCTGCTGGGTAGCCAGGGTACTTACACGCTTTACAGCACGCGCTCAATAGCCGGTGGCCAAAGTGGCCGCGTGGTCTACATGAAAGCGCAAGCCGACGGTCGTATCGAAACTACTCTGGCGGGGCCGCAACATCCATTAACCATTGAAGCGCAGCCATTGGGAACTCCGCTGCAGTTTTACCCCGGTGACGAGGGTATGGGTGTTGTTCTCAATGATAGTGAATTCACCCTTAAAGAGGGTGATTGGTCGGACTGGGTAAGTGTCTCGTTTGATTTATATGGCGTCATCAAAATTCGGGGCCTGGTGCGGCTCTATTTGATCGAAGATTATCCGCGTCCGAAAGTTTATGTTTCGCCGATTCAAATCGATCCGCATAACCCGGTGGTCATGATTTCTTCACCTGCGGACTACGCCGGCGAAATGGCCGACCGCATCGGCCTCTTCCACACGATAGGCATGCCAGAAGAAACCTGGTCTCTCAATAACGGCCATCTGCCTGATAAAGCCTTTATGGAAATGGCGCAAACAACCTTTGGCGAACGCGAGGCGATGCTATTTGATGCACTGGAAAACAATAACAGTGATCTGATCGTCAGTGTGTTCGTGCAAACGGATCGTATCAGCCACATGTTTTATCGCGGCATTGATCCGCAGCATCCGTTGTATGAGGAAACTGATGAGATGGGCCGAGGAGCTATCGCCTGGAGTTACCGCGAAGCCGATCGGATTCTGGGCCGCGTGCGCGAGCAATTGAATAAAGACGATCGACTTATTGTTATCAGCGATCATGGGTTCTCGCCGTTTCGCTGGTCGGTACATCTCAACAGGTGGTTGATTGATAACGGCTATATGACTCTGAAAGAGGGCAGTGCCGATTCCGATATAGGGTTTGCCCAGGTCGATTGGTCGCAGACGCGCGCCTACGCCGTTGGCTTGAACAGTCTCTATCTGAACACTAAAGGTCGCGAAGCCCACGGTATTGTAGATCCTGCACAGGTAGCTGATTTGAAGCGAGACATTTCACAGCGCTTACTGACGTTCCAGCATGCTGAAAAAGAGCAGGCAGTGGTTAAAGTGGTTTACGATCGCGAGCAGGTGTATCAAGGCAATGCCAATGGTGACGCGCCGGATTTGATTGTGGGGTATCACCGAGGCTACCGGGCATCTTGGCAGACAAGCCTTGGCGCTGTGCCGGCACAGTTAGTGGAGCCCAATCGCAATAAGTGGAGTGGCGA
>JAPKBI010000186.1 GCA_028823475.1 Halioglobus sp.
TCGAATCAGGCAACCTCGAACAGCCCCGCAGCCCCCATGCCACCGCCAATACACATGGTGACCACAACATACTTCGCACCTCGACGTTTGCCCTCAAGTAGCGCATGACCCACCATCCGTGCGCCACTCATACCAAACGGATGTCCAATAGAAATAGAACCCCCATTAACATTCAACTTGTCATTGTCGATCCCTAAATAGTCGCGGCTATAGATCACCTGGCAAGCGAACGCTTCATTCAATTCCCATAGATCAATGTCGTTGACGCTAAGTCCATGGCGCTGCAGCAGTTTGGGTACCGCAAACACCGGACCAATCCCCATCTCGTCCGACTTACATCCAGCGACAGCAACACCACGGTAAATCCCCAGCGGCGCCAGGCCTTTTTTCGAAGCCAGCTTGGCATCCATCACCACACAGGCGGAGGCGCCGTCAGAGAGCTGCGAAGAGTTACCCGCCGTAATAAAACGTCCCTCTTTTACCCACTGGCCATCCTTGAACACAGGCTCCAGAGCGGTGAGACTTTCCAGTGTCGTGGCAGGACGATTACAGTCATCTCTATCCACCACCGCCGCCTGATAGCTGGTCTCTCTTGTCTCCTTATTGAACATAGCCATCGTGGTATTCATTGACACGATCTCATCAGCAAACAGACCCGCGTTCTGCGCAGCAGCCGTGCGCTGCTGACTTTGCAAAGAGTAGACATCCTGGGCTTCACGACTGATGTTATAACGTTCGGACACCACTTCAGCGGTCTCCAACATTGGCATATACGCGGTAGGGTCCAAGGCATTGACTGCCTGTGACACATTCCGATAAGCATTCTTATGCTTGGTTTGCACCAGCGATATAGACTCGACGCCGCCAGCGACTGCAATATCATACTCGTTGCACATAATGCTCTTGGCCGCGGCTGCGATCGACATTAGGCCAGAGGAACACTGACGCTCAATCGCCATACCGGCAACCGAATCAGGAAGGCCTCCCGCGATACCGCTAAGACGTCCGATATTGTAGCTCTGGGTGCCCTGTTGGGCCGCCGCACCAAAAATGCAATCGTCTACCTCTGCTGGATCGATCCCGGCTCGCTCGACGGCCGCACGAACCACATGACCGCCCATGGCAGGTGCCTCGGTATCATTGAAACCACCACGGAATGATTTAGCCAGACCGGTTCTTGCGGTGGACACTATGACGGCTTCTCTCATATCGACTCTCCTGACCCTGCATTAATTTTTCTATCGAATTTCTTCAACGACGCACTCATCAGCCACGCTGACTTGACACCGGCACAATTTCCCCAGTCATATAGCTCGAATAGTCCGACGCTAAAAACATCATCACATTGGCGACTTCCCATGCCTCCGCGGCACGTCCATAGGCTTCTTTAGCCTCGAGCTCGGCCAGTAATTCTTCCGAAGCAGACTTGCGCAACATCGGGTGTAGCACAATGGACGGCGCCACTGCATTGATGCGCACATTAAACTCAGCAGCCTCCAACGCAGCACAACGGGTCAATGCCATCACGCCAGCCTTGGCAGCGGCATAGTGCGCCTGCTCTTTTTGTGCACGCCAGCCCAGCACAGACGCATTATTGACAATGACACCGCCCTGCCCGCGGGCTTTCATCACCTTCATCATATAGCGCGTCATGCGCATGGTACCGTTGAGTGTCACATCAATGACTCGGTTCCACTCATCATCTTCCATTTCTATCAATAATTTTGAGCTACCCAGACCCGCATTGTTAATCAGGATATCGACGCCGCCCATATTTTCCTCAGCGAAATCCACCAGCGAGCGCACGTCTTCTTCAACCGCCACGTTGCCCATCTTGCCGTACACGTCAGCAAGACCGGACTCTTGCTTGAGCTTTTCAACCGCTGCCGTCAATCGCCCTTCATGAATATCACTGAGCACAATGGCACGAGCGCCCTCTTCTGCAGCCTTGGTGGCAGCAGAAAAGCCGATTCCAGCACCCGCTGCAGCGGTTATCAGGACAGATTTTCCCTTGATGAGGTCGTGACCCTGCACGTATTCAGGTGATTTCAAATTCATAATGAGTCCTTTTAACCGGTTACTTGACCGCGCCTTTGGGTTCTTTGGGCATGCCCAAACCCCGCTCGGCAATGATGTTACGTTGGATCTGATTAGTGCCACCGTAGATTGTGTCAGCGCGGACGAACAGATACATGGATTGTAAGCGACTTAAGCCGTAAGGCGCGTCTTCAAGAATCTCACACTCAGGACCCAGCACATCCATTGCCAATTCTCCCAGGCTGCGGTGCCAGGTGGACCAGAACAACTTATAGATAAGGGCTTCTTTTTGCAGCCCACCGTCGCTGCCACTTTGTCCAGATAATATACGCATGGAGTTATAGCGCATAATTTTTAGCTCTGTATGCGTCTGCGCAATGCGCTGGCGAATAGCCGGGTCCTGTGCGGCGCCATTGCTTTTGGCGACGCGAATAACCTCATCCAATTCATTTTGAAACTGCATCTGCTGGCCAAGCGTTGACACCCCCCGCTCAAAACCCAGCAAGCCCATAGCCACTTTCCAACCCTCGCCAGGCGCGCCGACAATATCATCCGCATCACACTGTGCCTCATCGAAGAACACTTCATTGAATTCTGAGGTGCCTGTTATTTGCTCTATCGGGCGCACCTCAATACCGGGCTGATCCATCTTTATCAGAAAAAATCCCAGGCCTCTGTGTGCCACAGAATCCGGGTCGGTACGCGCGATAACAAAACAATAGTCAGATTCATGGGCTAGTGAGGTCCAGACCTTTTGCCCATTAATAATCCACTTGTTTTGCTCTTCATCAAAACGCGCCTTGGTCTTGACGTTGGCCAAATCCGATCCTGCACTGGGCTCGGAGTAACCCTGACACCATAGCTCAGTGCCGGCAACAATCCCGGGCAGGTATTTCTTTTTCTGCTCCTGCGTGCCGAAGGCGATAACGGTAGGACCCGCTAGTCCCTCACCAATATGTCCCACGCGTCCCGGTGCACCTGCCCGTGCGTATTCTTCAAAAAAGATCACCTGTTGTTCAATCGAACAGCCACGGCCACCATATTCCTTTGACCAGCCAACGCAGGTCCAACCGCCCTCAGCCAGTTTCTGCTCCCACACTTTGCGCTCTTCGGGAAACGTATGCTCATCGCCCGGCCCGCCACGAAAACGTAGCTTCTCGAATTCACCGGTCAGATTGACCTGTAACCAACTGGCAATCTCCTGACGGAACTGCTCGTCTTCAGGACTAAAACTTAATTTCACGATTCTTCTCCTTCATCCAGAAGCATACGAGCCAAGCGCTCACGGTGAAAAACACCATTGCCCAGCAAATGCTCAGAAGATTTGGCGCGTTTAAAATACAGATGGACGTCATACTCCCACGTGAAACCCACGCCTCCAAACAATTGCAGGGCATCACCGGCGACTGCGAAATAAGCGTCAGAACAATAGGACTTGGCGACGCTGGCCGCCTCTCTGAGCTCTCCCGCCAAAGGGCCACCTTCGAGTGCCTCCTGGGCAACACAGGCTGCATAATAAATCGCAGAGCGCGCCACCTCGGTTTGCAGCATCATATCGGCGGCCTTGTGCTTCACCGCCTGATAACTGGCAATAGTGCGATTGAATTGCACCCGCTCACTGGTGTAGTCCACGGTCATGTCCAATAGTTGCTGGCAGCCGCCTACCTGCTCCGCCGCCAGTGCGATGGTCGCAAGGTCAATAACCTTAGACAGAGGCGTCCAACCTTGGCCCGACTCGCCCATCAAGGCATCTGCCGTAAGACTCACACTGTTCAGTTGCACGGCCGCCTGTTTGCGCGCCTGATCCATAGTCGCCAACCACTGTCGACTGACGCCACTCGTGGCTGCCGGTAACAAAAATAGGCTGATACCCTCGTCACCCGTCGTACCCTCGGCCCGAGCCGCTACGATTAGAAGGTCTGCAGTGTGTCCATCAATGACGTAGCGATAATCACCGTCAAGCACATAGCCATCACCCTCGTGTCGCCAAGTCGCCGTAATCGATTCAGCATCCCAGCGGCTTGAGCCGCCATTAAACGCCAGTGTGGCGGTCAACGCACCCTCACACAGTTGCGCTAGCCAGCGTCCCTGTTGCGCCTCACTGCCGGCTACCCGCAGGGCATTTCCTGCCAGACAAACGGTGGAAAAAAAAGGCGAGCACAGCAGGGAACGGCCCATCTGCTCCATCATCGCGACCAACTCAACATACCCTAGGCCCATCCCTCCATACGCCTCAGGAATATGAATTGCCTGCCAGTACATTTCACTGCAGATACGACCCCATAGTTCCGGTTCGTATCCCTGTTCCGTGCCCATAGCACGCCGCACTGCCGCGCTGTCAGACACCTCAGCGAGAAATGCCGCTGCTGTGTCGCGGATCATTTCCTGTTCTTCTGTAAATGCAAATTCCATAACGTCTCCGATCAACTCCTGACCTCAGGTGCCCCAGACTTTCTGAGCCGGCACTTCCTCTGCCAATAATTCCTTCATCGCCGTACCCATTTCTGCCGGCGCCCAGGCGGCACCGCTATCAACACCGGCTGTCGTACGCCAGCCGTCGCAGATACAAATACGACCGCCCTCGGCCTCAAATATACGCCCGGTAACAGACTCGGCCTCGGCACTGGCCAACCACGCCAACAGGTTAGAGACGTTCTCAGGCGCGAAATGGTCAAAACTGCCATCCTCTGGCTTGGCCATACGCTCGGCCATCTCCGGCACAGCGCTGGTCAT